>NZ_JCAALU010000015.1:0-259591 GCF_059609455.1 Paenibacillus liaoningensis | reverse complement strand
CTATAACGGGAATGCAGATTTAGACAAAGGGGTTATATTATCAAGCATTTTGTGTGTGCGTACAGTTGTTTCGGAGAAATATCATACGGAGGTGATGAGGGTTAAGTTCTTTCATGACGTACCGCCCAATTCATTCGGCACTGGGTAGGGGTAAAAGCAAGACCTTGAGGATTGCCGCCCTCAAGGTCAAAAATCAAAACAACTTTTCAGTTAAATCTGTAAATGAATCGCTGATATCAACAACATTGTTCTCACCAGTATCGCTTGGTCTGCATATTGATATTACAGGCGGTTCACCTAAACGATAATTAAAACAAAATAGATAACTATCCGACCCTAACCCAAATGGTATTAATCCTGATGGAATATTTTTTTTTAATGAATTGTACACATCGAGAATATCAAGCTCATCAAAAGCTAAGAACGTCAATAAGCAACTAAACTGTACAATTGTATTCTCATCCACCATGATGTTACATAGAGATGGTTTACCACCTTGATATTTAAGTACACACTCTAAATAGTCCTTTGGGAACTCAAGAGACAGCCGTTCCTCAACAATTTTTATGTTCTCCAACTGTGCTTCATCGTACTCTGTATTCCAAATGACCATTCCTCACCTACCTTTTTACAATATAATCAAATTTACTTTAACCATTTAATATCACTTGACGACCAATAGGTACCCCAATTCGGGTCATTAACGTCACTAGCTTGGATAATTTCTCCCGTATCGTTCCTCCTAGCTACGTAACCACCATTTTTGTGATAGTATACTGTGACTGGTGCATTATTCATGCCTTTTCTTTGATCTGTCCAATTTACAATACCTGCAGGATTATCTATTGCTTCGCCAATACGTTTATCATTCCAACCTCTTTCAGATATTTGGTCTGCTATACTCTTTCCACCTTTTTTGACAGGTTGATGACTATAGCTGAATGAAGTTCCGGCAGATGTACAATTCGTATTATGCACCCAAATGCCCAAATCCGTTACATAATACGTATGGTAGTCCGCAACAGTAAAGTTATACACGGTAACAGGCTCATCCAGTTTAATATACTCAACCTTATCAATCGTCAGGTTGCTTCCGTCCGCCTTTTGGAGTTTGTCCCCCACTTGAAGTTCATCTGCGAAGAGCCACCCTTTGCCTTCAACCCAAAACGGATGGTTATCGGTTGTCTCGATGACTCGCTCCCCGACATGTAACTTAATAATATCATCACGTTGGTTGCGATATAAAGCAGTTACTTCCTTATAAGCTGTTTTTCCATTAGGATTATTCTCATCCTTGGCGAGAACCTTATCTCCGACCTCAATGTCTTCGATATTTTTCTCCCCTTCATCTGTTAATACCTTTGTTCCGGATGTAAAACAATTACAACCTTTATTTTTGTTATTTTTACCTGTTTTACCAAATCTGCCTATTGTAACGCCTGCTATGAAGTATTCCAGTGCCATACCATTTTTAAAAACTTCGGAAAATGCAGAACTTTTTAATATTTGCTGCAGCTCTGCAGGAGCATTCCGGTAAACAGCGTCTCCATAAGTACTCCAATCATTGTATATAGATCCCATTTGAGTTTCTGTGTAATAATTATATGTTCTCAATGGTCCCATGAAGTTTTTCCCGTTTTTTACTGATTTTCCGTTGTTTTGGTAGTCGGGACTCTCTTTTGAAGAAGAACTGTTACACGAACCTGGATGAGACCACGTCTTATCTTTAGATTCACACCAATTCCCCGTAGGATCAAAATATATTAAAGGATTATTCTATTTTTAACGAGGTAAGAACCTCAGTCTTTTACGAAATTAAGCTGATGACATTAGATGTTTTCCGACTCCCCATAATTCCCCAAAACCCTTCTACTCGGCTGATTCCACTTCCCGATTTCATTTATTATGAAGGACGAACCGCGGGATGAATATTATGTTAGGTGACGTTACTTTCTTCTTTGACTATACTTCCAAGCTCTTCTTTTAGGGATTTTTTCATGTCTTTCATCAACTCTTTCATTCGTTTATTTATATATTTGTTAGTCTCGTTTGTAGTTTCAACATAGTGATTTTTAAGTGTGTCTAGCGAAATATTTAATAGTTGTATGGAATCGAGCACTAATTTATAACAAGACTTTTCGGTTCTTGCATCTTTAAAATCCTCACCTTCAACAGTAACGATTAGTTCAAATAACTTAGAGAATATAAAGACAATAATCGTCCTAACAAGTAAACTATTATTAACCTTTGTAACTGTATAACTAAAATCGCTATCAAAATAGCATGATGCTACACCGAAATTACAGTGCGCATAAGTTGAAAGTAAATCATAGAAAACGTAAAAGTATTGCTTGTCTTTACCTACCTTAAATTTACTTGGATTTTCTTGAGTTCCGATAATAGTTTTATTTCGGTCCATTATTGTGCCATCTGATTGAACATTATAGTGGGCCAGAGATATCTTTATGGGGTGTACGACAAACTGATCAATTCTGTCGTCATTCTCATGTAAATACCTACAACTTAAGTAATTTTCAAAGATACTTCTAGCTAGCGTGAACACATCTTCATTTAAGTCATCCTTCAAAAGGTTTCTTATGGCTATGAGAGTCTTTAAGCTCTTTGTGAAAACAAAATATTCAAAGTCATAGACAAGCTTGCTTGTTTTCTTGTTAACCATCAAATTATCCAATAATCCATACGGAAATGCTGAAAACTCAACGAACTTTTTTGATTCAAAGATATACTTGTTTATTAGTTTGTCAAGCGACTTAATTAATTCATCTTCCATAGAAAGCACCTCACTTAAAGTAAGATCACATAACTTAGTCGTTTACGAAAGTAACCCGACGAATCGGTAATAAATATCAATGCTCTGCACGCGCTTGCCTCCGACCTTCTCGGCATCATACACAACAACCTTATCAATAAGTTCATTCAAAATCGGTTTCGTTAATTCCTTCATATCCGTATACTCTCGTACCCGTTCCAAAAATCGAGTCGTATTTTCCTGCTTGTTCTCTGCTTGTTGAAGCTGATCATCCAGCAGCTCGAGCCGTTCCTTCAATTGAGCTTGCTCTGCTGTAAAATCTCGCGACAACGCCGCATACTGCTCGTCCGTGATTTTTCCTAAAGCATTGTCCTCATATAGTTTCCGCTGAATCGTTTGCAGTTCGCTTTCCCGGCTGTTCAACCTGACGCGCTCTTTCATCGCGGCTCGCCATTGCTTTTTCTGCTGGTTCTGGCTCAACGTGGCAAGCTTCTCCGCAAAGGCGCTTTCCTTCTCCTTGGCGGTCTGCGCGTGTCGCCGGATGTCGGCCAATACAATCTCGTAGATGTCCACATAGCTGATGTAATGGAAGCTGCAATACGCTTTGCCGCGCGTCCGCGACTGATTACAGGCAAAGCTGCCGCGTCCTCCCTTACCGCCGCTGGTTTTGCTGCTGCCGCCGTGAGCGAAGGACAAGCCTTGGCCGCAGGTCGAGCATTTCAGCAACCCCGCGAAGATTTGATGCTCGCCCTCTTTGGTTGGACGCTTCCTCACCCGAATGACCTTCTGCGCCAAAGCAAAGGTTTCCTCGTCAATTAGCGGCTCATGCGTATTCCGAACCTCAATCCATTCGTCCTCGGGCACGGCGACCACCCGCTTTTTCTTAAAAGAGGGCTTGGTTGCCTTGTGGCTCACCATGTGCCCCAGATGCGCCTTGTTCTGGAGAATGGCCTTGACGGTCGTTGCGCCCCAATCATACGGATGAAGGGTATTGGCGACCTTCAGATAACGCTGATGCTGCTCCGCCAAATAAGCGCGAGGAGTGAGAACACGATCTGCCCGCAGCAGTCTGCCGATTTTAAAGGGACTGTGACCTTCCACCGCTAATCGGAAAATGCGTTGCACAATCGCGGCGGTCTTTTCATCAGGAATCAGCTTATGCTTGTTCTGCTCGTCTTTGCGGTAGCCGTAAGGGGCAAAGGCTCCCGTGTAATCGCCGTTTAACGCCCGCTGGCGATAGCCGCTCTTGACCTTCCGACTCGTATCGCGGACGAACCATTCATTGAACAGATTCCGCAGCTCCATGAAATCGTCTTCGCCCTTGGCTGTGTCGATGTTCTCGCTGACGGCAATAAAGCGTACCTGATGCTCCGGGAAAAACACCTGAATGCACAGGCTTGTTTCAATCTGGTTGCGGCCCAAACGGCTCAAATCCTTGACCAGCACAATATCAATACGGCCGCTCTCAATGTCTCTCTTCATTCGTTGGAAGTCGGGGCGATCAAAGTTGGTGCCGCTCCAGCCATCGTCCGTGTACACCTCAACCACTTCAAAGCCCTGCTCCTTCGCGTAACGCCGGAGCAAAATCCGTTGATTTTCGATACTCATGCTCTCGCCACTCTGTTCATCGTCCCGACTCAAACGACAGTAGATCGCGGTTCGGGTTTGCTGTTGTTTTTTCATCCTCCGTCCTTTCCCAGCAACAAATCGGCTGATTTCAGTATACCGGATTTTGGAAGGTTGAGGTAGGGTGTCCCGCGTCTATGAGAAAAGGGAACCGCGAGGATTCCCTTCCGGCTTCATCGGCTTCTGAACGCTTCATCTTCCCATGTTCGCAAAACAAGCCGTTCGATTTTATCACCAAGCGTTTCATTACCGATAAAATGACATTGCACGATATACAAGCTTTTCCCCAACTGCATCTCGTGTATCGGATCGCGGTCGCGGTCTGCCGGAGCCGATGGCAGAGGAAGCTTCTCCTCGTTCATCCGCGTCTCTCCCTTCCGTAAATCTCCCAAACGCGGCTCACCGCGTGTGTTCGGCATGAGGCTTGATGACAGGTGTCGGTTGGCGAGTATACGCCGGATAGCGCATCCGTATCGCTTCAAAAAAGTAGGGAGCAGCTTCGCAATCAAACAGTTCATACGGAGTTGAATACCGTTCCTCGCCCGCTTGGCTCCAACCGTTCCAGAGATTAAACGCCAAACGACAGATACGGAGAGAACCTCCCGTTTGCCAGGAAGCAGACAGGCCTTCCGGTTTGATGCCGCCATCGGAAAAGTCGAACAAGTCCTGAATATGGGGGCGGGTATCCTTCGACAGTCCCAGCGTGTAAAACAAGGCGCGATGGTAACTGTCGGTACAACGACTTTCGGCTAACATTCGGTAGTAAAAAGCTTCATGCCGGTCGTCACGAAAGACGGGAGACTTCATGTTCTCGCTCTCCTCTCCAAAATAAAACGGTTAGTCGGAGGGCTTCTTCAAATACAGCCCTCTACTAACCGTTTCATTTTCGCGCCTAAATCGGACACCTCTGTGCCGATTACCTTAAAAAAAGCAGGGATCTCAGCCTTGCATAATCTGCACTCCCGTTTTGAAGGCTTGATACACATTCAACAGACGATCCAGCTCCCTTGATTTTTCGAGCATCGCCGGGCTTGGAAGACTGTCATGCAGGGCTTGCTCATTTAGTTCCCGGCGAACGCTTTCGATACGCGCCAGCAGTTCCTCGACTCCTTTCGCCATGATGCCCTCCTTCGCCGACCAAATCGTTCAGGCTCGCCCCGGCATGAGTAAAGGCGTGTATAGAAAATTCTAGTGCATAACACACTGAAAGTAAATAGCGGATTATCCACTGAACTATACTCATCCTGAGGTGAGTGCTTGTGGTCTATGAACGAATACGAAACATGCGTGAAGATAAGGATTTATCACAGGAGCAGCTATGTGCGCATCTGAATTGCAAACAGCGGACGTACAGTGATTACGAACGGGGAAAGCTCGATATTCCGACAGCGCTCTTAATCGCATTAGCCGACTTCCATCAAACAAGTGTCGATTATTTACTTGGCCGCACCGATCAAAAAACGCCTTACCCGCCCCGCGCGAAGAAACGCTCTTGACTCCGGCCAGCCCTTCCTATTGTTCCCGGCAGGTGCTTTATGGCGCCGTGTAACGGTGCAGCAAGCACTGAATTTGGTCTCCCAAATTCGCTTGTTGAGGGCTACGCCCCCAAGCCCCCGGCGATTGCAATGTAACGTTATCGAACTTCACTGTATTGGAAGAAGTGTGAATGGATGATTTCGAACTGATTCAAAAGCGATGGGGAATGAATTGATGAATCTCGGCTGTCTGCGAGAGGGGTATTAGGGGCTTCACCCCTAACAAGCGAATTTGGATATCCAAATTCAGTGCTTGCTGCAACGTTGCACGTTGCCTAAAAGAAACCTGTCGAGAAAAAGAATGAGGGAAGCGTCAAGCGACGATGCTTTCGATTGTCATCCGTCCTTGCGACTGGTTGACCTGAAAGCTTCCTCTGCCTTTTACGCTTCCTTCAATGAAAGTTGGCGTTAATCGCCGCGCATCATGATTTCTCTCGCAATAGCCTGCGCATATGCTTTGTCCTGATAGTGAGCTTCAAGCTGCTCTGCCAGTTCATTCTGCTGTTTCAGGTATTCCCGGCTGTATTCCTCAGCATAGCGCTTCAAATTGTTGTTGAGAACCAATTCAGCATAGGTAAACGGCTCATTTTCCTTAAGCCAGATCAAACGGGAACGCGCCGATGCATGCATATCCAAAGTTGCTTCGATCTCGGAGCAGTTGAGGCGACGTGTTGTTCCATCCCCACATACAACCCCCATGACGTCGCTACATTCATTATAATGACACGCCCGTAGCTTCATTTGGAACCAACTCCTCACGCTTACTCATGACTTCAATGATCATGTTGGCACCAAGTCTGAAGCCATGAACAAAGGCAGCTTCAACATGTAAGCTGTTTACGCTCACACATAAATCAGAATACTTCTCAAGCTCACGAAACATCTCGTCGCTGAGTTCCTTTCTCCATTTTTCAGTCATAGCGCCAAGTTGTCGGCTTAACAGCCGATATTCAGGATGAGTCGGCACAATGATCTCCTCGGGATGAAGTTGTCCGCGGTACAGGCCTTCCAGAATCGATTTCATGGTCATCCTCCCATCATTGCATCGCATCGCTTGAATGAGATTCCTGCACATGGTAGGATATTTATGCAGTCTGCTCACGTAGCGATTGCAGGCAAGGAAGTAGCGGTGTTCTTCGCGGGACTCACGCTGCTTCCTTCTTTATTTTTGGAGCTCGTCATACACCTTTTCAATCCCTCTGCGAACGATGTCTGAACGTGTCGTATTTAGCTTCTCAGCGGAAGCATCAAGCTTGCTCATAATTTCCTGATCGACACGTATCTCAATTGTTTTACCTTTGGGTTTGTCAGATGGAGGACGCCCCATCTTTTTGGAGGACATCTCTTCACCTCACTTTTTGTCCTGACAATAACATATTAGTGTCAGGACAAAAAGTCAATCCTCGACGAAACATCGTTTCCGAAGTGTTGACATCCAATAATTTATAATGTAAATTGCAGGTGAAGGGGATATTCCCCGTCAATTTAACTTTATGGAGGAAATTAGCATTATGGAACTTCGAATAAAAATTACAGAGGCAGAATTTGCAGACATTAAAAGTCGGGCGGAAGCAGCAGGATTCCCATCAGTTAGTGCTTATGGTCGTAATCTGCTTTTTCCCCAACACAATTACGAACAGAAGTGGGCTGAGATAAAGGCATACATTAGCAATCTTAATTCTGGCGATGTCTTTTATATACGCGACGCATTGCCTAATTCACCATCTCTCTTCGGGAGATGGGCTTTTGAACAAAGTGCTGATTTAGGAATTGAGCCCGTTGGGAAAGACCGCAGAGGCACAAATCAATGGCGTAAAATTTAAGTTGTATGCTTACCTGTATATATAGATAACAGCTCCTTGGCGTTGTTCACTCAGTTGGTGTAGCCCTCGTAAGCCCCTAACAGGAACACCTCTCCGCCGCGCTGAATGGCTCACTGCAATAACACGGGGGTTCTATCTCATAACATATCGGCTCTGACTGATTAACCCAGTGGTTCTGTCACACCGAAATATCAATAGCCGCCCTTGCTCTTGATTCCGACCGCGTTTGTCTTGGGATAGAATATCGATTCAAAAAATTACTTCTAAGCAGGAAGGATGGGTGGGATTATTTATTGGGAGATAATTAAGAACTGAAGTAACATAGGCTGATGTTCAGCCAACAATTACTTTGACGGTATTTGGATGATGTGAGAACATGAAAGCAAGGCATTTGTTGTCGATAACCCGTTTATTGACTAATTTCAAGGGAAAAATATTACCCAGATGGTCTTATTTAATGGGATAGAAAACTAAATATTCAAATTTTAGAAAGGAAATGTTTATATGAATGCTGATCTATATAAGAGGCTTTTTAAAGCCATCTTTTCAGAAGACACTGTGGCTTTAAAAAAAATTGCTGATCTTATTATTTTAAGTGAACGTGAGAAAAACCATGGAGTTTTGGCCGACTCCCTCGAAAAAATTAAATATAATGAAAAACCCAAAGTTAGCACTGGGTACACACAGTTCAGGAATGATAAAAACAACATTAGTGGAATGGGGACATTACCCACCAGTAAAAGAAATGATATGCAGTTAGTTTCTTATGTATCGCGGGAACAATTGAAACATCATATGATTTTAAATGATGAAATTGAAGGTAGACTCTTGATTATTGAGAAAGAGTACGCTGCCAAAGAACGGCTGGCAAAATTCAATCTGACCCCAAAGAAAAAAGTGCTGTTATATGGTGAGCCAGGTTGTGGAAAAACACTAGCTGCAGAAAGAATAGCTTGGAATTTAGGACTACCTCTATTAAAAGTGCGATTTGACTCGTTGCTTTCTTCGTACTTTGGAGAATCAGCGTCCAACTTAAGATCAGTTTTTGATTACAGCAAAAATGAACCTGTTGTGTTATTACTTGACGAGTGCGATTTTATTGCTAAATCACGAACATCGAGTCAGGATGTTGGCGAGGTACCTCGCATTGTAAATATGTTGTTGACTTTGTTAGATGAGTATAATTCGCCGGGCTTGGTTGTAGCTACTACAAACTTAAAAGTATCGCTTGATGAGGCCTTATTTAGAAGGTTCGATGATATCATCGAGATACCGAAACCTTCAGTTGTTGAGATAAAAAAATTGCTGACAACCACTTTTTCTGCTATTAATGTAAGTAAAGATATCGATTGGCAGTTGCTTTCCAATAAGCTTGAAGGACACTCTGCCGCCAACATTGTATCGATTGCGCAAAATGCTGCTAAGAGTTGTATTCTTGAAGGTTCAAAAATTGTAAGTAAAGAACATATTTTGGGAGTTATGAACAATATTTCTATGAAACAGTAATGAGGTGGAGTTATGGCGATAACAGGGGAGTTTTCACATCTTCCTTTATCAATGGTGCATTACGGAAAACCAAAATTAAGACCTGGTGGAGGTAAGGACCCCAGGACGCTTGAAAACAGGAAAAACCGTGTAGGTCATGGGGGATATATAAAGAGGAAAGCTTCTCAGTTATCTAAATTCTGGAAAGAAAAGCAAGAAGAGCGAGTCAAAGAACATTTACCAGAAATTAAAACTGGAATTCCAATATTATTGGAAATAGACCCCAATAGTGATGTTAGCTTTTTAAAAGGTCTAGGATTTGAAGTTGTCTCTGAGCTTGAAAATGGTTATGTTATTGTTTCGAATGGTGATTTTAATTTTGCTACTTTATATCGGAAAACGGAAGATTTTATCAATGAAGTTTCAAATAGATGTAATACACCTGCTCGTGTATATGCTTTTCACGAGGATGAATCCCGATTTGAAAAGATATTTGGAAGCAATTTGTTAGGCATCTGGAGAACAATAAATGAAATTGATAAGTATGAGGTTGATGTTAGTATCAGTTGCTCTGGCAACATCTTCGAATTAGAACAACCGCCAGCCAAACCCGATGATGTAAGTGAGGAAGAATATAAGAAAAGCAGACGGTTTTTGAATTGGCAGCAAAAATATTACGATGCCTATGATGTGTGGGATGAATTGAAATCAACTCGTGAGCAGCAATTTGGAGAGTTTATATCTCATTATCAAGGTGAATTTATAAGTTCATTTATAGATGGGGAGCCAGTTTTTTTAGAATTCTGTGATAGTTTTTCGGTTAGGGTCAGAATAAGTGGAAAATGTTTGCGTGACTTGGTCTACAATTTTTCTCCCATATTCGCTATTGAGTATGTCGGGGATTTATGCATAGGAACATCGACAGAAAGTGCTATAGAAGATTTTGATCAGGATATTCAAATAATTCCGCCCGATGATGACGCCCCAATTATTGCAGTTATCGATAGCGGAATTCAAGAAGGACACAGGTATATCGAACCTGCAATACTGAGCGAAGACTCCAAATGTTATGTTAAGGGAGCAACATCGGTTGCAGATGAGGTAAGCAATGGCGGGCATGGCACCAGAGTTGCGGGTGCAATTCTTTATCCCTTTGAAGTACCCCAATCCGGTACATATAAGTTGCCATGTTTTATTAGGAATGCACGAGTATTAGATGAACATAACGAGTATGCAATTCAAAGTAGTATCTTCCCTCCCCTCTTTATCAAATCAATTGTTGATGAGTACGTAAATAAAACTGAAAGAAAAACTAAAATCTTCAACCATTCTATTGCTGAAAGAAATTCATGTGAAATCAAACATATGTCACCGTGGGCTACTGAAATCGATCTGCAAAGTTATGATAACGATGTTCTGTTTATTCAAGCGGCGGGGAATCTCAGCATGGACACAATTAAAGATTTTTATAATGTACAGATTCCTTATCCGTCTTACCTGTTTAATGAGCGATCAAGAATTGCAAATCCCGCACAGAGCATGCAAGCTCTGACTGTAGGATCAATATCACATTCTAGTTATGAGACGGAAGATACAATAGTTATTGGAAGAAAGAATGAGCCATCAGCATTTTCTAGAGCAGGATCTGGAATTTGGAACTCTATTAAACCGGATGTGGTTGAATATGGAGGAACATGGGCTAGAAACAAAGAGGGTGATGAAGTAAGACTCACTACTCCTGAAGAAATATGCCCCGAGTTGATACGAGTTTCTCCAGAAGGAGTTGCCCTATCAAGAGATGCTATAGGCACCTCTTTTTCAACACCTAAGGTTGCCTTTATTGCAGCAGAGGTTCAAAAACTTTACCCTAACTCACCTGCTTTACTTTATAGAGCTTTAATCGCACAATCTGCTCAGTGGCCGGAAGGAATAAATGAAAATTTTAAAAGTGTACCAGATATTGTTAGACATATTGGATATGGGCATCCTGATGTTACGAGAGCAACCCAAAATGATGAATACCGCGTAACTTTAGTTACAGAGGAATATTTATTTCTTAAAGAAGGTCAGTCGCACATTTTTAAGGTTCCTATCCCTGAGGAACTGTACTCTGTCGGTGAAGACTATGATATTAGAATAGAAGTTACCTTATCCTATGCTGCGAAACCAAGAAATACAAGGAGAACAATTGGCAGATATCTATCTACTTGGTTAGATTGGAGATGCAGTAAAGTTGGTGAGGATATTAACTCATTTGCAGAGAGAATCCTGGTGACAGGTGCTGCTGTTGATGATGATGGAAACTTTAATTGGGTTATTGGCGAACAAAGTAACCATGGACAAGCCAAAGATTTTTCGAGGTCTTTTAATACACTACAAAAGGATTGGACTATAGTTAAATCAAACCAACTGACTGATAGTTTTTGCATAGCTGTACGCGGACATAAAGGTTGGGACGCTAATATACCCGCCAAATATTCTTTAGTGGTTAGCTTTGAAGCTATCAATCAGGATATTGCAATCTATGAGATGATTCGTAATCTTGTTGAAGTTGAAATTGATAATTTGGAGCAAGAGGTTGAAGTGGAAGAAAGAGCTCAGGAGTAGCAAAGATTGATAACCCATTCGATTTCAAGGTAAAGTGTGAAGTATGATGGAATATGGTATGCAACCAACTATATACCACTATAGAAGATTGGGTGGACATTTATCGCAGAAAATTGAAGCTATTTGGAAACGCTAACTGCTGTTATAAAAGGCCAGCTTCGTTCTTGATCCGAAGCTGGCCTTTTATGCCGATTTGCTGCTGATCCCCAT
Source organism: Paenibacillus liaoningensis (assembly GCF_059609455.1). NCBI lineage: Bacteria > Bacillati > Bacillota > Bacilli > Caryophanales > Paenibacillaceae > Paenibacillus > Paenibacillus liaoningensis. The sequence continues at coordinate 247,535 of NZ_JCAALU010000015.1, read as the reverse complement.
GATTTTAAGTTCACCTCGAAAAAAACAGAATACCGGGTTATTATTTTCAATATTTAGACGCAGTTTATAACTCAGGTAAAACAATCTCCATTGCCAAAATAAAACGAATAGGCGTATGCTACGGGCATGCGGGGAACGTACCGGATGAGATGTTACGTTATTGTCAAAGAACAGTCGAGGGCGTGTCCCTCTACCATCCGTTTCATTTTTGTGGTCAAACCAGACCCTTCTTCCAAAAAAAATTTCGGAAATAAAAAACGCAGCACCGAACTCGAAATAGAGTTTGGTACTGCGACAATCTATTAGGGGACTATCTGTAATTCGGTCTTCTCCTAGAATTCAACTATTCAATCACTGTACTTCTATAAAGGGATGGATTAAAATGTAAATTGGAGTGTAATTGTTTACGAGGGGGATGTAATAGAAATGCTAAGTGAGTTTATCTTACAAACGAGCCGTTTGATCCAACAATCTGATATTCAGATTCATGTTCCAAAGATCATGAAGGTGGAGGGTAACAATCATTTTTTAACTCTCCATGACTCTTTCTCTTCCGCAAAGTTGAATCAGAACTTTCTTTTGAATGTCTTTATGTTTTTTGGTATGTTGGATGCTTATGTGGACAGTAAGTATCCAGCGTTGGTGGGTGAGAGCTATGCGCAGAAACTTCGTAGTTTACCGGATACTAATTTGTCAGAGTCTGTACTAAAAGATGTCTACCGAATCTATAAAGTAATTCGCAATGCCACAATTCATAATGCCGGCAGCATCACGGACAACGGGAATCAAATTTCAGTTCAATACACATTTAGAGGAACCCAATTCGAAATTGAAATCTCGAAAAAGGGACTGCAATTCCTTCACAGTATTGTATACGAAAATATTTATCCTTTTGAACGTAGATCAGTAGCTTATTCGGAGATACTCAGAGTGAGCTTGCTTACGACCCTTCGAGCTGAGATTTCTCAGTTTAATGACGAAAATGGGAGTCTTGGTCCTCAACCACGATGTCAATATGTATATGCGTCTGGAAGAAGGTATCGGCCTACTAATACGCCCTATTCAGTAGAAAATAATCTGCTCACGATTCAGAATCTATATACCATACCTCCCCAAGAAGTCGGCTATTCTGGAGTAGACTATGAGATAGAGAAGGATGGGGAAACGTTCCTGATTCCGAGTGAAGCATTAAATAATGGAACAATAACGCTTGATGAACTTTCAACTTGGGTTCTTAATATTTAGCTTACAACTTGGTGGAAATACCGGGTTTTTTACTATAGAACTCATTGATCTGTAAGAGTTACCGAAATTGAAGCTAAGAAAGGCCACCTTCATTTGATTCCGAAGGTGGCCTTTCAAGCCGATTTGCTGCTGATACCCTTGTTTTTATGAGTACCTCGTAAAAAACAGAATACCGGGTTATTATGCACATAAGTATAGAGATTCTGACTTAATGGGCTGGATAACTGCCCTTCATACGTATCCTCATTAATAAACCTTCCCATCCCTGGATCATACCAACGAGCACGAAGATACTGTAAGTCTGTTGTATCATCCCAATACTCGCCGGAATAACGGAAAGAATTGGCTACACTCTCGGTCGCCTTGACCGAATTTCCCCAAATATCATATTCGTATTCATTTAATATAGCACCTATTGTATCCCGTATTGAAATGATATCACCATGACCATTTTGCGAGTAGTATCCTTTGGTTCCTGTCGAATTTTCCTGCATAACCAGGCTATTTCCACGCAAATAGCTCACTTTTTCCCTAACGGTTCCATCGGATTGTACGATACCTTCCGCAATTATTTGATCACCGTAATAATAATAGCGAGTCGTTACGCCATTCGCCTGTCGCTCCACCATCAAGTTATCTCCGTTATAACGATACGTTACATTGTTCCCATCGGCTTTAACGACTTTCTTTAGGCGATCCCGCTCATCATACTCATAGGATAGATTATCTGTAGGCCCTGCCTCATTATCACTTGATAACGTATTCCTATTCCCCCGATTGTCATAGGAATAAGACTCATTGAATGGAGTAGCTGTCTCGATTCGATCCAATACATCATACGTGAACAGTTTATCAACCTCTGATTGATCGTTATTCTGTTCATTAATACTCGTAATATTGTTGCTCACATCATATTGGTAACTATAATTTAATGTTATACCACCGTCCAATTTCAACTGCTTCAAGTTCGTTAGGTTTAAATCGGTATAACTATATTCAGTCAATAGCCCATTCGCCTGCTGCTTCATTGCAAGCTGACCACCTGCATCATAGGTATAGCTTTCCTGAACAGAACCATTCCACATAACATTATTTAGTTGACTGTTCTTAGTGTAGCTATAAGCTGCAGTATCCCCAAATGGTGTCGTTACACTTGCTATTTGACCTCGTATATCATAACCGTATTCAATCTTCTTACCGTCTGGATAGATAACGGAAGCCAGCTCCGCAGTATATGGCTTATAAGTATATTGAGTTGTCCCCATGCTATCCTTCATCGTTTTTCGTGAACCGTTATCGGTATACGTAAAGGAAATGGTTTCACTCGGTCCTTGCTTCGACAACAACAAGTTACGGTTACTATAAGTATACTGGAATACCTGACCTGTTTTATCAATCAATTTGCTTCGATTACCATTGGCATCATAGTAGATTTTTTCACTATTTTGCTGTGCATCCGTGCTGCGAATAACGCGTCCAAGTTCATCATAACCCTTCGTTTGCACATTCGCATCAGGAAAAATGGTTTTCGTCAGATTACCTGCCTGATCATATTCATAATGCGTCATTTCATTTTTCGCATTCGTAACGGAAGCTAGCTGTCCTAGCATGGTGTACGTAAACGTCGTAGCTTGCTGCTTTGCATTCAGTTGCTGCACAATTTGTCCATTAACCGGGTGATACGTATTTTTAATGATTGGGGTAAGGATTCCTGTCGCTTGGGCCTGTTCTTCTACTTTTTCCAATCGGCCAAACTTATCATAGGTTTCGATATTCTTATAACCAAGTGGGTCACTTGTTATCTGCTTACGCAAACGATCATCGTAGTTTACTACAATTTCTGAACCATTCGGTAAAATCGTTTTGGTTGATCGCTTCCAATTGTCATATTCATAGCGAGCCCGGTTTCCTAAAGCATCCTCCGACCATTCCACACGCCCGTAGGCATCATAATCGTTTCTGGCTTTCATTTCATAGCCAGATTGATTGATTATACCTGATTCTACTTCCCATCCTAGACCATTCCAGCTTGTCTGTGTTTGATATCCTCCCTCATCTGTAACAAGCAGAGTATTCTGAACATCATTATACGCCGCTCTCAGCAATTTACCATCAGGATGCGTAACTTGCTTAATACGGCCCAGTTTGTCATACTGATAAGCCGTACGTGCATTTTTCCCATCTGTGGAGGCAGTCATCATACCCGTGCTAAAGTCATACTCCGCTTTCGTCACTATGGTGCTCTTCTGATTGTCAGCATCTGTCACCACCACTGCTTGGCTAGTAGGAAATGCAAATTGATAGGCACTGTCATAGGCTACCGTCATTTGTAGTGTCTTATTCCCATAAGAAATTGTACGGAAGGTCACATTACCATATGCATCGATATTTTTGTTGTTAATCTGCTGGATAACTTCTCCAGACGCATTATTTTTACGTATTGTGGTTTCAATGATATCCCCTTGCGCATTACGACCAAAGGAAGTGTACAAGAAAGTACCCGTATCAACAGGCGTCGTCTCGCTGACTTGCCATTTTTTCACACTGTCATAGCCGTACGTAGTAGTTAATCCCGCCGCATCCGTTGCTTGCAGCACATTACCATAATCATCATACTGAGCGCTCATGATTAACGTAGAACTAGACATATTATCACTTAAAACGGTTTTTGTTGGAACTGGGACTGGGTAACTTCGACTACCAACATTTTTGCCATACGTATACGCCGTTGTCTTCTGGAGAGTCCCACCCTTGTCCACCTGCTGCTCCAGGTAATACATTGCCCCGGTAGCTTCATCAATATAATCCTTCTTATAGCTAAAGGTCGTTTGCGTCAATCCAAAATCAATTTGTGTGGAGAAGGACATGTCCTGTCCATAAGGACCGCTGAAATCATTTGTATAGAACATAGACTGTCTATTAAAAATCTCGGTTGTTCCATTTTCATAGGTCAGCTTGTCCCGACGCTCTGACACGCGATAAGCCTGATTGGTCGAGCTTTCACCCAAATAACGAGTCACTGCACTCGGCTCATATACATATTCACTCAATGCGCCTGTCGGATGCTGCACACTCGTTAACAAAGCATACGGATTTGATCGTGCCCGCTCTGGATATGCGCCCATTAGATTAAACTTCGCTTCACTTAAACTATAAGAATAGGATGTTTTTCTTCCTTCTGCATCGGTTACGGAATCCAGCAATTCTATGCCTGAGGCGGCATCTTTACGCTTCTGGTAAGTTACGCTTTGGTTTCCTTTTGTCACTACAACTTCGGATGCACTATAGGAGATTGTAATGGTGTTTCCAATCGCATCCTTGATTTGCGAGAGCAGCCTACGTCCATAAGCAGCATCTTGAGCATACAAAAACTGAAGTGTATTTCCATAGGCATCCGAAATCCGAATTAGCCTTCCATCCACAGTAAAATGCTGTTTCATCGTGCCATCCACGGTCGTTACGACATACTGTGACGTTTCGCCGTTGACTTGTACCGTCGTATCCGTTGCAAACGAAACACCTTCCCAATCCATTCCCTTAATCGTATTACCCACAACTTCATAACGTCCGCCATCTGCCGGATAAAAATATTGCTTATTGTTCGCTGTCACTATATGTGGCAATCGCCATGACCAGCCTTTTCCAATTGGATACCACTGTTCATTTAATGGCTTTGAAATATCATTGAAATAAGATACCGTTGTATAAGAACCAACTTGGTAACTCATAACAGTCGCTTGAGGAGAATAGGAGATATAGTAATTATATCCACCTTCACTTTTATAATGAATTCCCGTGCTGCTGTTAACGGTATTTCTGAACTGCGTTGCATCTGTGCTACTTTCAAATAAATCAGTAGTTTGTGGAACCTCCCTACCAGCACCCTCATATAACTCTATATCTACATATAAGTCTCCCTTAGGGGCATACGCATATCTCCATCTTTTACTTCCATTAGGCATCCAACCGCTAAAGTTTGTATTACTAACATAGCTCGGCTTCGTTACTGTACCTCTATAGTTCTGCTCCCAAGTTCTCGTATCAGAACCAGGTTTCGTTACGGTACCCGAATAATTAGCCCGAAACTGTTTTGTACAAACATAATTTTTTGTCCCATTAGTTGGGCAGCTTTTAATAATATCTGGTGGACCCGACAATCTATATAGCGTGCCTTTAAAGCCGCCACTATCATAGATTTTATAATTTGGGCAATCCACACCTGATGAAGTAGCTTGCCAAACCCCATTATTATTATATACACCCGGAATATTGTTATAGCATTCCGCCTTTTCTATTCGAGAAGCAGCAAACGTTTCGCTTCCTGAAATTGCAGTAGCACTTCCAGTAGGATACAGAGTCCCACTATACCCATTTTGATTATAAAGAATATACGTATTTGCAAAATTATTTGTTGTGCTCGTCTTTTTTGCTGTCTCAGTACGTGAATCTGCTGGTATCGTATAACTAATTCCAGCTGTCTTTACTTGATTGGCCTGTGCCTGATCTGCATAGGTTCCTTTCGTCTTAATTTCTGTTCTCATCACTTCCGTATTTAAATCCGGTATTCCATCCCCATTATTATCTTCTTGCACCCATGTTTTCTCCACATATCTCACATGATATTGGGTAAGCAGTTGTTTGCGTGTGGCATTAAATTGGACATAGTATTTATATACACCTTGATTATAATAATTCGCCCCAAACTCTGGTTCATAGAACTGAGAATCATTTGAATCATATTGCCGAGTTAAAGCAAACGACAATCCGTTTCTGCCAGGCAGCGTCATATCTGCTTGGTTCAAGGAAAGGCTGCCCGACAAACTGGAAATGGATTCATTATTCCCACCTACGCTATAAGGCGCCTCATTCATTGAAGTTTTAGAATAAACAGGTGGCTTTTCCATAACAGGTGCAGGGGTATCGGCTAAGGCTTGCATCGCCATTAAGTTGCCTTTTCCAGAAGCACTATTTTTCCCAGCACCAAAATCTTCTTCGTACACACTATCTGTGACCGCAGCATCAGGATCGTAAACACTTCCAGCTACAGATGATTCGCTGAGATCTACCACTGTCGTATTTCTAAAAACAGGATCAATTAAATCGTCGTATACACTTCCTGTAACGGTAGAGGATACGTTTACCTCTGCTGGATACATGGCTTGAACAGCTTCCTCGTAAGAAATACTTTCAAGCTCCGCCTTAAATAGCGCTGAATATACTTGGCTAAGCGTAAAACCAGCATCCAACTGTTGCTGTACAAAAGATTCCGTTACAGCAAATCGGTCTATTACGGTTTGCATTGTAAAATCAATATTCTCTTCTTGCTCTTGCGCGCTTACGGTCTGTCTTTCATAGCCGCCTACGGTTCCTACTAAGAACGAAAGAATAAGTATGATGGCTAGGTTGCGCATCAAATGCTGGAATTTCAACGATGATCTCTCCCATGACTTAACAGAATAGGTTTTGTTATTTAATAGTTAATCTAGATCTCATGTATCTTCCTAATTTTTTATTACTTCGTAATAATGAAATCATCGACATAGAACCCGCCCGTTCCATTTACACTTTCCACATACAAGGAAAGAGAAGCCGCGGTACCGCTATACTCATAATTCCCTTCCATATAGACCCATTCGCCATCCGTAACCGCAGTAGCGCTCACATTGTCATAATCATTAACACCGCTCTGAGACTGGCGATTAATTGTCATCAATAAATCGGTCGAAGGAACACCTTGCTGCAAGCGGAACGCCGCTTTAACTTTATATTTGGTATTAGGAAGCAATTTGCCTGTTAAATTGAGCAATGGTCCCTGCCACTGTGCCGTACGGTTGCTCACTTTCAAGCTGCGCAATCCACTGTTGGCTGTCTCTCCTACATTGGTCAAGACGACTCCATCTCCTTGCGCATTCCAGCCCTGAAGGGTCTCATCTTCAAAATCTGTTTTCACAACTGGAGGTGGAACGACATACTTCTCAACCTTAAACTCATCCAAATAGAAGCTTGCAGAGGCATTAGCACTTTCCATATAGATGTTCAAACTAGCGATTGATCCTGTGAACGTATACTTCCCTTCAAAAGCAACCCAGCCATCCACAGTTACATGACTTGCACTTACATTGTCATAATAATGCAAGCCGCTACCATCACCGCGATTCATGGTTAACAGAATATCAGAAGCTGCTACTCCTTGTGGTAAACGAAGCTTGCCAGAAATCGTATATGTTAAACCTTTTTTCATATAGCTAGTTAGATCTAACGCTGGACCTTGCCAAGTGGCTGTCCGATTACTGATTTTTAAGCTGTTGCCTCCACTGCTCGCAGCTTCCTGCGTATTCGTTACCATTACGCCTTCTCCTAGCGGGTACCAGCCTTGCGTGGTGCCATCTTCGAAATCATGTACCAGCGGTGCTGGCTCTGGCGTATAGGCTTCAATGCTAAAGTTATCTATAAAAAATGAAGCATTAGGGCTAGCACTCTCCACATATAGATATAAGCTGCTTGCCGCGTCATTCAATTGATAAATGCCTTCAAGGACAGTCCAATCACCAGACGTTGCTGTTTTTGTATTAATATTATCGTAGGAGTTGCTGCCATCTGGCATCGTCCGGCGGATCGTCATCATCATCAAGGAAGCAGGAGTACCTTGAGGTAAACGTATGAATGCTTTAATCCGATAGCTTTGTTTCGGAGCAATTTGATTTTTCACATTCAAGATCGGCCCTTGCCATGTAGCGGTTCGATTGGAAACCTTCATACTTCGCATGCCTCCGTAGGCAACTTCTTGCGAATTGGAAAGTAAAACTCCGTCCCCTTGGCCAATCCACTCATAAACACCGTCATTTTCAAAATCTTGGTATAAATCAGGCCCCACTTCAACTGGAGGTTCTGTCGATGGTTCTTCCGTTGTTTTGGTGACCGCAGCGGTTAACCTATTCCCATTAGCATCATAGGTGAACTCTACATGATCCCCATTCGAATACTCAATTTTGGTCAAACGATTTAATGAGTCATACGTATACGTTGCCGCAAAAATCGAGGAACTGGCCAAACAAAAAATAATAACAGCAAGCATACCGATTTTCACGATAAATGCCCTGTTATTATCCCTAAAAATGTGTTCTCTTTTTAACTTTCCCTCTCTTGCCAACCCTTATCACCCTTTGACTTCGAATTATGTACAAACATTACTATATGTTAATGCTTATTATTTTTCCTTAGCTCATTTTGTATAATTAACGATTAATTTGTCGAATGAATAAAATATTTTACTTGATTCGACATTATACTTATGCTCACTACTAAAGCACCCCTAACAATAGAAAAAAATAACAACCCCCTCGCCCATATAGGGCTCTGTGCTTTCCCTATTGCATACACACAAGTAAGAGACGCCTCAGCCCCATCCGCCATTTTTCAACCGCCGCACATAGAATTATCCCTTCCAACCGTGGTATAGTGATAGCAGCAGTGAACAAGCAGGGGGTATTTAAGCATGTCTAGGAAACATAATGAAGGCGGCAAGCCGCGTAAAGCCGCGCAGGCCAAGCAATTCACGGTCAATGAGCCGTCGGAGCTGCTGGCTTTTTTATTGATCCACTTGGCCAGCATGGGACGCAATTCGGTAAAATCGGTTTTGGCGCGTGGGCAAGTATCGGTCGATAAGCGCGTACAAACGAAATATAATTTTCCGCTCGAAGTCGGGCAGACGGTTAGCATAAATACAGAAAAAGCGGTAGAAGCGCCGCCGCTGATGGGTCTCACCATTTTGCATGAGGACGACGCCATTATCGTCGTACAGAAGGATGCGGGACTGCTGTCCATCGCTTCCTCGAAGGACGAGCAGGAGGTTACCGCTTACCGCCAGCTGACGGCGCATGTTCGAACCTTTGATCCGAAAAATCGGATTTTCGTCGTGCATCGCCTGGACCGTGACACCTCGGGTGTCATGATGTTTGCCAAAACCGAGAAGGTGCAGCAATCGCTCCAAAACAATTGGCAGGAAGCCGTCAAGGAACGCTCCTATGTAGCGCTTGTCGAAGGCAAAGTACGCAAGCCCGAAGGCACGATCCAATCGTGGCTCAAGGAAAGCAGCACGCTGAAAATGTATTCCAGCTCCCATCCGAATGATGGACAGCATGCTGTAACCCACTATAAGATGATTCAGGCCAACGACAGCTTCTCCTTATTGGAAGTGCATCTGGAGACTGGCCGCAAAAATCAGATCCGCGTCCACATGGAGGATATCGGCCATCCGATTACCGGAGACAAAAAATATGGAGCGCGGCTCAAGCCAATCGGCAGACTCGGCCTGCATGCGCGCGTGCTTGCTTTCGAGCATCCGCACACCGGCAAGCTGCTCCGTTTTGATACGGGCATTCCCAAGCTGTTTCTTAATCCGTTTAAAAATGCTGCTCCAGCCCCGCAGGCTGGGCAAGCACCGAGAAAACAGCGCTAAAGCTGCATAAGCAGCTTTATGCCTGCTTATAAAAAAGGGAGCATCCGCAGATGCCCCTTTTTTGCCATTCAATTGCTTTATTTTCAAAATAAATATGCTCGCTTGCTATGATTGCTTAATCCTCATCATAATGATCATCGTCATCGTAGTCATCATCATCGTGGTAATCTTTATCCACGGACAGCACTTTTCCCGTTGCTGCATCGACTTCTACTTCAGCTTTACCGCCAGTGATGCGCAAATCGACCTCGTAAATGATTTTGCCATCTTCACGATCACGTTCAACCTTAACTACCGTTCCTCCAACTTTAGCAACCGCAATGGCTCCGGCTTGCTCAGCCGTCTTTAAAGCTGCCGTTCCCGTACTTGTTGATGGGCTCGCTGCTGGCTGATTCACTGTCCCTGCGTTCGACGCTGTTCCTGCTCCAGTTGTCGCTTGATCTGCACGGCGATCGTCGTCATCATCATCGCTGTCATAAATGCCTAGCAGCTTGCCGCTGTAAGCATCGATATGCACATCGACTTCATTCTTATAGGCTCCGCGCTCGACTTCCACCTCGTAAAAGATGCCTGTTTGATTCCGCTCCAGGTCTACACCGTCAATACGGCCGTCTACATGCTTCAAGGCGATTTTTTTGGCTTCGGCTTTGCCGATCAAGGTTTTCGTATTTGAAGCAGCCGTTGCTGCACCGCCCATTGCGCCGAGCGCCAAAGTAACCGATACAACGCCTATCCAGATTTTTTTATTCATCATCATCATGTTCCTCCCATTCTCAAATGTCTCTCGCTTGTCTCACCTTTACTTTACCTGCGGCAAATGAGATGACCATGACAGCAACATTAGAATTTGATGATAAAAAGCTGAGCTGGCGCTCATTTACACTTAGTCGTCTTCTCGATCGTCATCGTCCTCATCCCATGTGATAGACATAATGGCTCCCGTTACAGCATGTACCTGTACCGTTGCCTCACGGTCGTCTGGCGTGTCGATTTCAACTAAATAATACCGGCTGCGATCGGAGCTTTTCAGCTCAATGTCCTCCACCTTGCCTTTAATTTGCTTGAGCGCAATCGCTTCCGCTTCATCTGGAGATATGCCCTGCTTGGCAGGTGACGCCGCTGGCGTTTTTCCTCCGTTACCGTTACCCTCACTAAGCTTCGGGCTTGGTTTGGGGCTTGAATTTGGTGCCGGACTTGTGTTTTGCCCTGAACTCGAATTGGGTCCCGGACTTAAACTTGGCTCTGGGCTGGGATTTGGCGCTGGACGTATGCTTGGCTCCGTGCCAGGCGTTGCCACTGGGCTCTGGCCCAGCGTCGGCTCTGCCGCTTGCTCTGAAGCTGAGGGATCAGTTGGCTGATTTGATGAGGAAATAGGAGGTGTTTCCCCAGCAGCAGGCAGCCCGCCATCTATTAGCTTTATCGAAACGATGCCTCCGCCTTTCGCATCGACAGCGACATCGTACATACCCTTCTCAGCCTGCAGCTTAACTTCATAGACGTTGTCGCCCAGCTTAGCGCTAACGATTTTCCCCGTATATTGCTGAAGAACCTGCTCGCTTGCTTGCTCCTCCGAAATAGAAGGCCGCGCGTCAGCAACGGATTGCCACCATAATCCTCCCGCTATACAGACAATGACCATACAAGCTATCGTTATACCAAGCATCAGTTTCTTTCGCTGTTGTCCCATCGTTACACCCCATTTAGATCAGAAACATGCCTTTCAAGCTCATAGCTCGAAAGGCATGCTGTATTACAACCTATTATATAACCTGTGGATTAGAATTTGGTGAGAACTACAACCTAGTCCATGCTGTTTACAAATCCAGATCGGTTACCGCGCCTTTTGAAGCGGAGGATACGAGCCGGGCATATTTGCCGAGCACGCCTGTTCTTACTTTGAGCGGCGGCTGCACCCACTTCGCAAGTCTCGACTCAAATTCCTGCGACGAAATTTCCATGTTCATTTCCTGCGTCTCGCTGTCGATCGTAATGATATCGCCCTCTTGCAGCAAGCCGATTGGCCCGCCAACCTGGGCCTCAGGCGTGACGTGTCCGACAACAAAGCCGTGCGAGCCGCCCGAGAAGCGGCCATCGGTCATAAGCGCAACTTCGCCGCCGAGCCCTTTTCCGCTAATCATCGCCGTAATGGAGAGCATTTCCGGCATGCCGGGTCCGCCCTTCGGCCCGACATAACGAATGACGAGCACATCGCCTTTTTTGATGTCATCACGCGCAATCGCATCGGCAGCCTCCTGCTCGCTGTCGTATACTCGGGCGGGGCCGCTAAAACGCATCTTTTTAAGGCCCGACATTTTAGCCACTGCCCCTTCAGGCGCCAAATTGCCTTTCAAAACAACCAAAGGTCCTGTCGGCTTTAATGGCTGCTCGAAGGAACGAATCACATCCTGTCCGCTGTCCAGCGGATCGGCTTCCGCCAAATTCTCTGCAAGCGTTTTGCCCGTGACGGTCATGCAGTCTCCGTGCAGCAGCCCTTTTTCAAGCAGCAGCTTCATCACGCCCGGCACACCGCCGATATTGTTCAAATCCTGCATGACATATTTGCCGCTTGGCTTCAAATCGGCCAGATGGGGAACGCGGCTGCGCACCCGTTCAAAATCATCCAGCGTCAGCTTCACGCCAGCCGAATGCGCGATCGCCAGCAGATGGAGCAGCGCATTGGTTGAACCGCCGAGCGCCATCACGACGGTGATCGCATTTTCGAAAGCTTTCAGCGTCATAATGTCGCGGGGCCGAATATTTTTTCTCAGCAGCTCAATAACCGCTTTGCCCGCTTCCGTACATTCCACCGATTTATTCGGGGCAATGGCTGGCGTGGAGGAGGAGCCGGGGAGCGCCATGCCCATCGCTTCTGCCGCCGAAGCCATCGTATTCGCCGTATACATTCCGCCGCAGGCGCCAGCGCCTGGACATACGCTGCACTCTACCTCATGCAGCTCCTCATCCGTCAGCTGCCCTTCCTGATATTTCCCTACTGCTTCAAAGGCAGTAACGATATCAACATCCTTGCCGTGCAGCTTGCCTGGCTGAATCGTGCCGCCATATACATAAACAGACGGAAGGTTCATCCGCCCAATGGCCATCAGGCAGGCCGGAGTATTTTTATCACAGCCGCCAATCGCCACCAGCCCGTCAAACCGCTCAGCATTAACGACCAGTTCAATGGAATCGGCAATCGTTTCCCGGCTCGGCAGCGAGAACAGCATCCCCTCATGTCCCATTGAAATGCCATCCGACACCGTAATGGTATTAAAAATAAGCGGAGCCCCGCCGTGCTGCTTGACCCCCGCCTTCGCTTCCCGCGCCAGCTGGTCGATATGAATGTTGCAAGGCGTTACTTCGCTCCATGTGCTGGCGACGCCAACCATCGGTTTTTTGAAATCCTCATCCTGAAACCCTACCGCCCGCAGCATGGCCCGGTTCGGCATCCGGTTTACCCCTTCGCTTATATCCTTGCTGCGTCCACGCAAATCTTCCTTCTCGGACATGTCCATCCATCCCCTCATCGTTGGTTAAATAATGGCATAAAGCTCGCGCATAGGGCGCAATAAATTTTGCTTCATCATGGCTTCCGCCCGTTCAGGGTCGCCAGCCTCCATAGCTTCAATAATTGCCTGATGTTCTTCGACTGATACATGCGTCGCCTGAACAGGCTGTTTTAGAAACACATATTTAAAGCGGCGAATATGTACCTGAAGCGAAGCGCTGTAAGAGGCCAGGTATTCATTATCTGCTGCTTCCACGATCACATTATGAAACTGCTCGTCCAGCTCCATCGCCTGAAAGGGCAGCCCCTGTTCAATCGCCGCTGAGAATTCGGCATTCAGCTGCTTCAGCTGCTCAATTTGTTCGGGCACAATGACACTGGCAGCCGTCTCTGCCGCTAAAGCGTGCAAGGAGGCCAGCGTCGAATACATTTTCAAAATATCGGATTTCTCCAAGCTTTTGACCTTCGTATAGTTGCCCGGATGCACCTCCACGAGCTTCTGCACTTCAAGAATTTGCAATGCTTCGCGGACAGGCGTCCTGCTGACCCCTAAAGCTTCCGCCAGCTCTGCATCGCCAATCTTCTCGCCGGGAAGCAAGGTACCATCAATAATCCATCGCTGAATTTGGGAAAGCGCTCGTTCTTTCGCTGAAATTTTAATCGGTGTTGTAAAATGGCTCGGAATAGGCATGCGCATCTTCCTTTCTTGTATGTAATATATCGCATACATATACGTATATCAATCTTTTTTTTATCCATTCCTTTCTTTACCCGTTTAGACAAGGTGAAACGGCTTTCGCCGTCCTCTGGCGGCGCAGCGCGTTTCAGTCCGAGAAATATAGAGAGAGGATGAGAAAATCATTTCCTTTCCTATATTTCAAGGTGAAACGGCTTTCGCCGTCCTCTGGCGGCGCGGCGCGTTTCAGTCCGAGAAATATAGAGAGAGGATGAGAAAATCATTTCCTTTCCTATATAAAAAAAGAAAGCAGCCCCTCCGGACTGCTTCGGGCTGCTTCTAGCATCGGGTAGCTGTTATTTTCCAGCTTCCGTTCTTTTCACTTTAATCGTCGCCGTCGTTCCGACGCCCTCCTCGCTTGCAAGCGTTAGGCTTGCGCCAATAGCTGCGGCGATTTCCTTCGCCAACGCGAGGCCAAGACCGGCACCGCCAACGTCCTGGCGGCTTCTTGCCTCATCGACCCGGTAAAAGCGGTCGAATACTTTAGACAGCACCGCTTGCGGAATGCCGATGCCCCGGTCAATGACCCGGATCACGCTGTAATCGCCGCTCGCGCCAATTTCCAGCGTAATCGCAGCGCTGCTGTATTTGCGCGCATTATCCAGCAGGATGAACAGCAATTGGCGCAGCTTATTCGCATCGGCATACCCGTAAATGCCCGGCATCCCGCCTTCCACCCCGATCTCCGAAGATGGCAGATACTCCACTGCCTCTAAGTCTGCCCGTTCCAGCTTGCCGCCACTGCTTTCGCTGCCCCTGCTGCTTGCGCTTGCAAGTCGCACCTGAATATCCCGTCCATACGCCTTCTGGAAGGCTTTGGACGACTCGCCGGCGAGCTGCGCCAGATCAACGCTCTCCATCGTTAAGTTCCACTGCTCCTTGTTGCGGGCCAGCATCAGCAGCTGTTCGGTCATCTCCTTCATTCGCACCGCCTCGGAGTGTATCGCATCGATCGATTCGACGAACAGGTCGGGACGATCCAGCCCCCGGCGCTTCAATAAGCTGGCGTAGCTTTCAATGACCGTAAGCGGCGTTTTTAGCTCATGGGAGGCATTCGAAACAAACTGCTCCTGCTTCTCAAAATTCGTTTCCAGCAAGGCGATCATCTCATTGAAGGTCGCTCCCATTTCCGCAAGCTCATCCTGCGACTGGCCTTCCGGCTGGATTTTGATAAACGTGCCGCTGCGCTGGATTGCCCGCATCGTATGCGTCATATGGGCGATGGGACGCACGATGATGCTTCCGAGCAGACGCCCTGAAGCCACAACAGGAATCATCGCGATGGCCGTTACCGCCAGCAAAACAATTTGCAGCACCTTCAGCTGGTCTGCCGTGCCCTGCACACTTTCCGTCACCTGAATATTGACGACCGCGCCATCCGTCCAAATGACGGGAATCGATACAAGCGCGTAGCTATTCCCCTTGAAATCAATGTTTTCAATCCGCTTCTCCGCTGCATAAACAGCTTCCCGCTCGCTAAGCAGCTGCTCGCCTGGCGCAGTGACCAGCAGCTTGTCCGCCCCTTCGGCTGTCACCATGCGCAGCATGCCATTCAAGGGCACATACGCACGCAGCAAATCTGCGGTCGGCACCGTCCCGGCCGACTTCAGCATGCCTTCGGAAATTTTCAGCGCTTCTGCCTCCACCCGCTCCATTTGGCTTGTCATCGTCAATTTGCTGAATAGCGCATAAACGGACAAGTTCATAGCTACGAGCAAAACCGCGAATAAGGCAGAGGAATAAAGATGAATCCGGCTGCGCAGCTTCATTGCGCTTCCTTGAGCACGTAGCCGACTCCGCGCACCGTATGGATGAGCTCGCTGGCAAAGCCTGTATCGACCTTTTTGCGCACATAGCGAATGTACACATCAACGACGTTCGTGTCGCCGTAGTAATCGTAGCCCCAGACTGCCTCAACTATTTGCTCGCGCCCCAGCACTTGGCGCTGATGCTTCAGCAGGTAGCTGAGCAAATCAAATTCGCGCGGCGTCAGCTCGATGCTTTTGCCCGAACGAATAACCTCGCGCGTCGTCTCATTCAGCTTTAAATCGCCAGCCAGCAGCCATGTCCCGTCCACTAATTGTGCGCCGCCTGCCTCTGCGGGAATCAAGCGCTGTCTAAGTGCCGCCCGAATTCTCGCCAGCAGCTCCTCAATTTGAAAAGGCTTCGTCATATAATCGTTAGCGCCCAGATCAAGCCCAGACACCTTGTCCTCTACGGAGCTTTTCGCCGTCAGCAAAATAACAGGCGTAGCAGCATCGGTCGCCCGGATTCGCCGTAAAATTTCGATGCCGCTAATGCCTGGAAGCATAACGTCAAGCAATACTAAATCCCATTCGCCTGTTCGGTACAGCTCAAGCGCCTGCAAGCCGTCATTCGCCTTGGAGACGCGATAACCTTCCGCTTCCAGCTCAATCTCCAGCACCCGGGCGATTTTTTGCTCATCCTCTACAATTAATATGGACTCATTCATTGCTGTCCCTCCCTGTCTCTCCGCTCCTGCCCACATCCTCAATCCAGCATGTGTGATTACGTTTATATTAGGCTATTTGTGGCAGAGGAAGCAACAACCGAGCCAAGCAGCAACCGCGAATACCCAAATGACAAACTGTTATTCCAATAAATTGGAATACTTCTGTTTCAAATTTCGACAACGCGATTAATAATAACTACAAGCTTGTATATGATTATGCGAGGGGGTCCATGTGATGAAGCTCCGCCGTTATTTGGCACAACTTGTAATCGCTATCTCCGTCCTGCCGCCTAAAGGCGACAATACCGACAAAGCACATAAATCGAGCTAATAAATCCAGCTTATACATAGGAAAGCCTGCCTTCGCGAAGCAACTCTGCTATAATGGAGGGAAAACCACATCAAAGGATGATACGATGATAGAAATTTCCAGCTATAGCGTGCAATATATTAAAGACCCTTTCGGCATTTTAACCGGTAAACGCTACGAGTTTATTATCGATATTGAAGCAGCCGAGGACGATGATATTTATTCGCCTAAAGGGCTTTATGTACGTGCTGTATTTGCCAAGGATGGCGACCAAGCCAAAATTGCCAAGCACGAAATCATCGAGCGCGAGACGGAGCGCATTTTGGATTTTGAGCTGGAAGACGAGGAGGAGCAGCTTGTGCTTGCCTTCTGCCAGGAGCATTGGCACGAAGCAGACGAATAAAAGGCTGTTGAAAAATAGGGCTGGCCCGCAAGCATATACATCTGCTTGCGGGCCAGCCCTTCGTTTATTACTCTGTTTTTGCAGCCTGAGCTTGCGAGAATAGCGTATGGAGCCTGTAGATGACGACCGTCGCATCCGCACGGTTGGTCGGATCAATCGCGCCGAAGCTGCCGTCCGGCTTGCCTTTCATTAATCCCGCTTGTGCCACAAGCGCTACAGCGTCCTTCGCATAAGCAGCAATGGTCTGACTATCGGTGAACACAGGCACGCTGCCAGCAGGCAGTTCCGGCAGCGTCTGGCCTGTCGCTTTCCAGCCGCTGGCAAGCATTACCGCCATATCCTGCCGTGTAATCGGCTCGTTCGGCTCAAATAAGCTGCCTTCTCCGCCGCTTGCTTGCGCCAGAAGCGCTGTAATGCCCGCTTTCTCAGCTGCGGCAATATAAGGCGCATACCATGCGCTTGCAGCTACATCCGCAAAGCTTGACGTACCCTCTGGCACAAGTCCGAGCGTACCCACCAGCAGCTTGACGAACTCTGCTCTAGTTACCTGCGCACCCGGCTGGAACTCCGTATCATTTTTCCCTGTTATAACGCCCTTGCCATATAAAAAAGCAATCGCCTGCTGCGCTTCCGCATACACGCCGCTCAAATCGGTGAATTCATAGCTAATGCCATCCTTCAAATCGCCAACGACAATCCCCAGCCCATTCGTCGCCATATACACACGGCCGTAGACCCTTGGATCGCCTGTAATCGCCGTATTAGCGGAACCGAATTGATGCTGGTCATCATTGATGCGAACCCAGTTTTTGCCGAGATCCTTCGAGCGGAATATGCCATATGTGCCGCCGATCTTCGCATAGGAATAAAGCGTCATATTTGTTTTTCCCGGTGCCGCTTTGCCAAAACCAATCGTTGCCGCTTCCTCCACGCCTGCAACCTTCGCAAACGTCTTGCCTGCATCGGTCGAATGCCATAAGCCATAGGCGCTTTCGACTTTTTTGTTGTCTTTGGCTCCAGCGATCCAAATGTCGCCTTCTTTGCCTGGCATCGCCTTGAAGTTGCTTGTAATTACTTGCGGCAAGCCTGTCGCCTTCGATGCGGTGAACGTCGCTCCGCCATCCTTGCTGACGTAGAACACACCCGCGGCGAAGCCGTAGAAGAGCTTCGGATTTACCCGATCCGCCGATACGCGCGCCTTTTCCGGCAAGCCCTTCGAAGCCGTCCACGTTTTTCCTAAATCGGTGGAGTAGCTGACTGGCCGCGCTGTCTGTTCATCCGCGCTGCTCGGGCTCCATACGATTGCACTGCCGTCTGCGCTTACAGCAGCAAAGCCGCCGCTTGTTTTGTCCTCTTCCGCCGCTGTCCAGGCGTTCGCTGCCGGCGTCCACGTTTTGCCGTTATCTGTGGAAACGCCCATTCTTGCTGCTGTCCCTTCCGCATGTCCGACACGTACGACGATATCTGGCTTCAGCTCGGCAAAATCAATATCCGTGCTCGTACCGATATACGGGCTCGTGATCATCTCCGGCGCTTGGTCCAGGCTTTCATGGCGGAAGCCGCCAATATCGCCCATCGCGCTCAGCAATGGCGCCCCTGACGGCGGGCTGATGAGGCCAAGCACAGCTGTTTCTTCAATACCGTCTGCCATGACGGTAATATCGACCTTTTTGTCTTTATCAAAATCCGTTAAGTTGCTCGCGCCGAACAGCGTTGCGCCCGTGCCGTACATCATATTGTCCGAATTAAACGGATCAATTTCCAGATCGCCAATCATCCAGCCAAGCTTCGGCGCGATTTCGGGCAGCTCTTTTTTCTCGCCCCAGTCCAGCCAAGGGGAATCCGCATATTCAATCGTAAAACGATTTTCCCGGTTCGGATTTTTCGAGAAATCGAGCGTCCAGAAAGGCTCCCACGTCGCACCGCCATTTGTACTGCGGTAAATGACATCATCCGGCCACCACTTGTTCATCGTCGCTACCATTAGCGTATTCGGCTGCCGCGCATCTACAGCCAGTCCGCCATACGGATTGTCCGTATTTCCGGTAGGGCTAATATCGGTCCATGCGCCGGTTGCCGTATCCAGCTTCCACACGGCGCCTTTGCCGCCATCATAAGGGCCGACAAATTCATTGTATGTAACGTATAGATGGCCTTTGCCGTCCAGCACCCCATGATGCGGTACAAAACCTTGCTTCGGCTGCCCCGCTACTGCTTCCCATGTTTCCCCGCCGTCCGTGCTGCGGTATATGCTTTGCTCATTGTCAGCCACGCCGACATAAATCGTTTGCGACTTTTTGCCCTTCGAGCCCGTCGCTTGATCGAACGTAATCCAAGCCACGCCAACGATATCGTCAAAATAATCCTTTACGTTGCCGCTCGCTGTAAAGCTGTCCACTTTGCTCCAGGTTTCGCCGTAATCCGTACTGCGCCACAGACCATTGCCGCTGCGCGCCCCGAGATACAAAATTCGATTGTCATTCGGATCGATGACCAGCCGCTCGCCCATCGAGCGCCCCGGCATATTGCCGCCAAGCTTGAACGGGAGCACTGTCCGCTGCCAGCTGTTTCCTTTGTCCGTCGAGCGCAAAATCATGCCCGGCGTATCTGTCCAATCATTCGTGTACGTGCCTACCGCCGCATAAACCCGATTCGTCTCCACAGGGTCCGTCGCGATGCTTTCCACGCCCAGCATGCTCCATTCCTCGAAGCCTACAAAATCCAAGAGCTGAATCCAGCTTTGCGTCGCGGAATCGAAGCGATAAGCGCCGCCAATGTCCGTCCGCGCATAAATCAAATCCTTCTCGGAAGGATTATACACAATGCCGGGAACAAAGCCGCCACCCACGACCTTCGCCCTTCCCCAATCATAGGCGGGCTGCTGCCCCGCTGTTTTGCTGCTGTTTTTGTCTGCCGCTGGAGCTGGGGCCGCCGCTGCGCTTCCTACTAGCGAAGCCGTTAATGCCGCTGCTGTCAGCAGACTGCCAAATGTCCGAATAACCATTATAAATTCCACCCTTTCCATCATAAAGTTCCTGTTTCTGTAAGCGCAAACATTTGTGTGAATCGACATTTGCCTGCGCCAGCTTCGTTATCTAAACTATTTTACTCTATTTAAGGCTGGTATTTATACCCTTAAAAATGATTTTTATATCATGGAAAAATCAGGGGGAAGAAAATTGTAAGTTGAACCTTTTCGGCGGTCAGGTGCGATGGTCGCTGCTGCGAGAAAGATTCGGCTTCCGGCCGCTGTTGTTTTCCGATTTCTCGATTTTTTCCTCCATGAGGAAGAAATCAGAAAACAAAGGCGGACGCTCCGCTCCTCCAGCTCCAACCTTTCTCTCCGCCGCTACCCTGCACCTTCCCTCTCTCTCCGTTGAACTACAATAAAGAAAAAGGAAAAAACCATCCGTCAGTAACACAAACCTACTGACGGACAGTCTTTCCCTCTTAAACCTTCAAAAGGTTACGCTTTTGGAATCTAAATACTTTTCACCATAAGCCCTACTAAGCTACTAATTTAGAGTTTTTAGGGTGTATATGCAAACATAAGCAAGCCAGATCCAGATCGAATTTAGCGTCAAATGCATTCCCTCTCCTGCTGGGAATATCCGCCTCATGAATAGAATCATATGACCGAAAATATGTACCGGAAGGAAGTCTCATGTTTTTGTTTCAGTGGTTAACTCCCGCGTATAGCTAGACTTGGCGGACACAGCAGCCGCTATTTCAACAAAATCAAGGGTTAAGGCACAGGCTGCGGACTCAGGAGCCGCTAATGAGATGCTTTTAACCATTTTGACGGGTTTATGAGGACGATAGCGGTTTTCCTGTCCGCTTACGGCCAAAAATCAATTCAAAATCCAGAATAGCGGAAACTCAGTCCTCCAAAAAAAGGGAACACCAATAGCTGTATGCTCTTGGCAGCAATGGCATGCTCCGGTTTGCATATACACCCTAGAGCTATAAGTGCTTCTTCCCGTCTCTGCCCCTAGACCGTCAACTCAGGTGTAGCAAGGTACATCTGAGTTGACGAGCAGTGGGCTTCTCACGATTTCGAACCCCTTAGCCTGCTACGGGAGCAGGTGAGATTAGCGCTTTGATTTTTTCCAAATCCCAGTCCGTAACGGCGGTGTAGACGCCGTCGCTGCCGATTTCCACTACAGGAACGTGGCGGATGCCATATTTGGCTTCAAGGACGTCGCGCAAATAATCTTTGCCTTCAATATCGATATTTTCATAGGGCTGGTTGTTTTGCTCCAAAAATTGTTTCACTGTGCCACAATACTGGCAGCCTGTTTTGCTCCATACAATTACCTTTTTTGCTGCGGACATCGTTACAGCCTCCTTTATATATATTAACCTAATACATAGTGGCAAGCGGCATAATGCTCGCTGCCAATGAGCTGCAGTTCGGGCTCCGCCTCCCTGCAGCGCTCCGTTGCCATAGGGCAGCGCGTATGAAAGCGGCAGCCGGAAGGCGGATTGGCCGGAGAGGGGATTTCTCCTTCAATCGCGCGAAATGTTCGCGTTCGCCCGGGGCCGGGCTGAGGGATGGAAGCAATTAATCCTTGCGTATACGGATGCGCTGGGCGGAGGAACAGTTCCTCGCTGGGCGCAATTTCGACCAGCTTGCCCAAATACATGACGCCGATCCGGTCGGAAATATGTCTGACGATATTCAGCCCATGGGCGATAAACAAATAGGTCAGATTCATTTTTTGCTGCAAATGCTGCATGAGGTTGACGATCTGTGCCTGCACCGACACATCCAGCGCCGATACCGCTTCATCCGCAAGAATAAAGCTTGGATTAAGCGCGATGGCACGGGCAATGCCAATACGCTGGCGCTGCCCGCCGGAAAATTCATGCGGATAGCGGCTGTACCAGTCTGCCTTCAGCCCGACAAGCTCCATGAGCTCCTCTACGCGCGCTTTTCTTTCCTTGCTGCCAGCATGGTCATGGACGCGCAGCGGCTCGCCGATAATGTCGCCGATACGCCAGCGCGGATTAACCGAGCCATACGGATCCTGAAAAACAATTTGCATATCGCGCCGCGCCTGCCGCAGCTCCGAGCTGCTTTGCCCGGTCAGCTCCCTGCCCTGAAACTTAACGCTGCCAGCCGTCGCCTGCTCTAATTGCAAAATGACCCGCCCAAGCGTCGATTTGCCGCTGCCAGACTCCCCGACGAGGCCAAAGGTTTCCCCTTTTCTAATGGAAAACGAAACATTGTCCACCGCTCTGACCTGCGGGCCTGAACGATGCAGCAAGCCTCTCTGGATCGGATAAAATTTGCTTAGCCCGCTTACCTCGAACAGATTTTCGCCTTGCCGGCCAGCTTCTTGGAGAGCCACAATCGGTGACTCAGCGCTTGTTGCATTTGTTAGCTCAGCACTAGCCGTCCACTCCTCGGATTGAACGAGCTGCTCGGCATGCCAGCATGCGCTCAGCCGTTCGCCTATCGCAAGCAGCGGCGGGCTTTCGCTGCGGCATCTATCCGCCCTATAGGAGCAGCGCGGGTGAAAACGGCAGCCGGATGGCAGCTCCGACAAGCTCGGGATAGAACCCTCGATGGAATGAAGCTTGACGCTGCGGTCGCTGTCCATCGTCGTAATCGATTGCAGCAGCCCTCTCGTATACGGATGATGCGGCTGCCCGAACAGCTCGGCTGCGGTCGCTTGCTCGACAACCTGCCCGGCATACATGACGATAATGCGATCCGCCATCTCGGCGGCAATGCCCATATCATGCGTGACTAGCAAAATCCCCATATTAAATTCTTCTTTAAGCTCTTGCAGCAAATGTAGAATTTGCGCCTGAATCGTCACATCCAGAGCCGTCGTTGGCTCATCCGCAATCAGCAGCTCTGGCCCGCAAGCGAGCGCCATTGCGATCATAGCCCGCTGCAGCATGCCTCCCGACAGCTCGCCCGGATACTGCTTCATCCGCGCCTCCGGCTCAGGAATGCCGACCCGGCGCAGCAAATGGACAGCCCGTTCCCACGCCTCGCGCTTTTTGCCACGCTGATGGCGCTCGATAACTTCCGTAATTTGGCTCCCAATTGTAAAAATCGGATCAAACGCCGCCATCGGCTCTTGAAAAACCATCGCCATCCGCTTGCCCCGCAGCGCGCGCAGCTCCTTCTCCGGCATCGCGACGAGATCCGCATCTCCCAGCCGCATGCTGCCTCCGGCAATAACGCCGTTCTCATAGTCGATCAGGCGCATAATGGCTTTGGACGTAATCGTTTTGCCGCTGCCGGATTCGCCAACGAGACATACCGTTTCTCCAGGCGCAATATGAAGTGAAACGTCTGTAATGGCTCTAAGCAAGCCCCGTTTCGTCTTAAAATCAACCGTCAGATGCTCCATCGTGAGCAATTGGCTCATTTACGCTGCCTCCTTCCGCCTTCCTTCTATCAAGCCCGGCGTCTATGCTGTCTTATACTGTCTTATGCTCTGCTTTGCTTAGGATCTAATTGATCGCGAACCTTGTCACCCAATATGTTGATGGAGAGAACAAACAGCGTGATGGCAAGGCCTGGGAAGGTGCAAATCCACCAGGCTACGGTCAAATAGCCGCGGCCCTGAGAGAGCAGCGCTCCCCAGTCTGGAATTTCTTTTATCGTGCCAAGTCCTAGAAAGTTAAGGCCTGCTCCGGTCAAAATCGCCGTGCCAATGCCGATTGCCGCCATGACAAACATCGGCGATAAAGAATTCGGCAGCACATGCCTTACAAAGATCGATAGGCTGGACGTTCCAATTGAGCGGGAGGCGGTAATGAAGGGTCGGCCTTTAATGCTCATGATTTGCCCGCGCATCACACGCGCGTAACCGGGTATCGATGCCGCCGCAACAGCCAGCACGACATTCATCAGGCTTGGCCCCAGCGCCGCTGCAATCGCAAGCGCCAGCAGCACGCCCGGAATCGTCATCAGCACGTCGATCAGCCGCATAAATACAGCATCGACTACGCCGCCAATGTATCCCGCTATCGCTCCAATCGCTCCGCCCGTCACACAACCGACAAGCACCGATACGAAACCGATCAACAAGGAATCCCGGCTGCCATGCACGACAACGCTGAATACGTCACGGCCAAAATAATCCGTCCCGAACACATGCTGAAGGCTTGGCGGCTGCATAATTTGCTCCGTATCCATCAACGTAGGCGAATAAGGAGCAATCAAGCTCGGAAATAAAGCACAGCTGATAATAAACAACACGATAACGGCTGCGGCATAAATCAGCAGATCCGCAGGCGCCAGCCTTATTTTTTTGCGGGATTTCGCAGCACCTTCTGTCCTGCTCCCTTGCCATATCTGTTTGCCAATGACGGCTTGCTTCATATGAATCTTTTGCCCCTTTCTACCTGCGCTACTGGGTACGCCTTACGCGCGGATCGATCAACGTATAGGAAATGTCCACAAGCAAATTCACAACAATATACACGATCGCCGAGAAAAAAATAACGCCCTGCACGACTGGCAAATCCTTTGCCATAATCGCGTCAGCAATAATTCGCCCAATGCCTTGGCGTGAGAATACCGTTTCAATAACGACCGTTCCGGCCATCAAATCGCCAATAATAACGCCAACCATCGTCAATGCCGGAATTAGCGCATTTCGCAGCGCATGCTTATACATGATGAACCGCCCTGGCAGCCCCTTCGCCCGCAGCGTGACGATAAACGGCTCATTAATGACCTCAAGCATGCTATTGCGAACCATCCGCACGATAAAGCCTGAGCCAACGAAGCCCAGCGTAATGGCGGGCAGCACCAGCGTGCTGAAGCCATCCGAGCCCATAGCCGGAAACCAGCCCAGCTGCACCGAAAAAATCAGAATAAGCAAAATGCCCGACCAAAATGTCGGCATCGAAATGCCGAACAAACCAACCATTCGCGCGACGATGTCAATCCAGCGATTGCGATGAATGGCCGACAGCACGCCTAGCGTGACGCCGATGATGACCGCAAGAAGCGAGCTTAACGCCGTCAAAGCGAGCGTGGCGGGAAAGTGCTCGACGATCTTCGGCAGTACCGGCTCCGAATTAACGATTGATTTTCCAAAATCGCCCTGCAGCACATGCAGAAAATATTCGCCAAGCCGCTCAAAGAACGGCTGGTTTAGCCCAAGCTGCTCCCGCAGGTTAGCAATCATCTCCGGTGTGGCCGAAGACGGATCAAGAATAAGGAGCGCAGGGTCGCCGGGCAGCACATTGACGATACAAAAGACGAGCACCATCGTGCCGACCAGCACCAGCAAGGACGTATAAAGCCGAACGCTTACCGCTTTTAACATACTCCATCTCCGCTCCTTTCCCACTTTTATTGTCAAATTACGATATGATTACTTGGTTATATACACATCATTAAAGATCGGATAGCCCAGCGAGTCAAAAGCTAATCCTTGCACCTTTTTCGAGGCGGCTACTGTATAAGGGAACACATAAATCGGAATAATGACGGCCTTATTAATAATAAGCTGCTGTGCTTCCTTATAGATTGCTTCACGTTTCGTCTGGTCCTTCTCGATTGCGCCATCCTCAAGCAGCTTATCCAGCTCAGGATCGGCTAAATTCGGCAAGTTTTGACGGGACCCCGGCGCTGTTGTGTGATAGATGGAATAAAGCGCGTTAGGATCAGAATTGACCTGGCTGTTGCCATAAAGATCATAGTTATTGTTTCCATAAACGACGGTTGCGACATCCTTTGTAATTTCCACGTCTACCTGTATGCCCAGCGACTTAAGCTGCTGCTGCACGATAGCGGCAATATCATTGCGCTTCTCGCGGTTCGGCGAGCCATCGACATAATGGAGCGTCAGCTTCTTGCCGTCTTTTTCCCTGATGCCATCGGCCCCTGCTTTCCAGCCCAGCTCGTCAAGCAGCTGCTTCGCTTTCTCGATGTCCGGCTTGATGCCGCCTTCCAGCGAAGCGTCATAGCCGAAAATGCCCGGAGAAAGCGGCGACCACGCCTGCTCATACGTTCCGAGATACAGCGTTTTGACAATTGCCTCGACATTGATGCCCAGTTGCAGCGCCTGCCTAGCCTTCAGCTCATTCCATGGCGCCTTGCTATGATTGATGAACAGCGTATACGGCAGGCCAACGGTATTGGCTTGGTATAGCTGGCTGTTCGCATCATTTTTCAAGGAAAGAATATTTTGCGGGGGTACCGTCTCAGCGGCAAGCACCTGCCCGCTCTGTACGCTTCCGATCCGCGTAGCCTCCTCAGGCACAATTTTGAAAATGATTTTATCCAAATTCGGCGCGCCCTGCTGGCTGACCGTTTCCGGCGCCCAGTTGTAATCGGGGTTTTTCTCTACGACGATTTCCGAATTTTCATCCCATTTTACAAACTTGAAGGGTCCTGTTCCGACGGGGTGCTTAGTGAATTGATCGCCGTCCTTCTTCGCCGCCGTCGGCGACACAATGCTGAGCAGCGCTTGGCTTACATTTCCCAAGAACGCCTGCGACGGCTCGGATAAGTTCAATTTGACCGTAAACTCGTCAATAACCTCCGAGGATTCATAGGGCCTAACGAGTGCTAAAGCATTCGCCGCTTTTGTCTCCGGGTCAATGATCCGGTCAAAGCTATATTTCACCGCTTCAGCGTTGAAAGGTGTGCCGTCCTGAAACTTTACATCCTGGCGAAGCTTGAACGTATATGCTTTGCCATCCTCCGACACCGACCATTCCGTTGCCAGCCAAGGCTTGATTTCTCCGCCTGGAAGCTGGACGACCATCGTGTCGTAAAGTGTACGGATGACCCTGACCGCAACGGCAAGGCCGCTGCGATGCGGATCAAGCTGATCGGGAGAGGTCGCAAGGGCATAGCTCAGTTCGCCGCCTAAAGCAGGCGTGCTGCTCTGCTCCGCCGAAGCTGCTGGCGCCTCGCCAGTACTGCTTCCGCCAGTCGCCGCGCTGTTCTTGCCCGTCCCCCCGCTGCAGCCTGCCAGTACGAGGGTAACCGCTAGCGCGACGCTTGCCATTTTCATCCAAACGACTCGTTTGTTTAATGCTGCGCTCATATCTCTCATCCTCCTAAACGGTCGTCACCTTGGTTTTGGCATAACGGTTTTCCGGCACAGGTACGCCGAGATGTCCGCGCAGCGTGTCATGCTCATATTCCTCGCGGAACAGTCCGCGCTCCTGCAAAATCGGCACAACCTGGTCAACGAACTCCGTCAGACCTGTCGGGATAGATGATCCGACAATAAAGCCGTCTACCGCGCCCTGCTCAAACCATTGCTGGATTTGATCCGCAACTTTAACGGGAGTGCCAATGAACGTCGGCCGCGGCGTCGTTTCTTGAAGCGCCACTTGGCGAAGCGTCAAGCCGCCTTCCTTCGCCTGCCGCTTAATGCGGTCCGTCGTGCTGCGGAAGCTATTTTGACCAATGTCACCAAGCTCAGGGAACGGCTCATCAAGCGGGTATTGCGAAAAGTCATGGTGGTCGAAATACCGTCCCAAATAATCAAGCGCCTTCTCAATATTTACAAGCTGCGCCAGCTCCTGATATTTGCGTTCTGCTTCTTCATCCGTCGCACCAATGATTGGCGCAATGCCTGGCAAAATGGCGACATCCTCCGAAGAGCGACCATGCGCAGCTGCACGGGCTTTCACATCATCATAAAACTGCTTGCCCTGCTCGATGGATTCAAAATGGGCAAATACCGCATCCGCTACTTTGGAAGCGAAGTTCTTGCCATCCTCCGACGAGCCTGCTTGAAAAATAACCGGATGGCCCTGCTTCGATCTCGAAATGTTCAGCGGTCCCTGTACCGAGAAAAACTCGCCTTTATGATTCAAGGTGTGCAGCTTCTCCGGGTCAAAAAACTGGCCGCTTTCTTTATCGCGAACAAACGCGTCATCCTCCCACGAATCCCACAGCCCCCGGGTGACGTCCAAATATTCATTCGCAATCCGGTAACGGGTCGGATGGTCGGGATGCTCGGTCTTGCCGAAGTTTTTCGCTGAGCCTTCAAGCGGCGAAGTGACGATGTTCCAGCCTGCACGGCCGCCGCTAATATGATCAAGCGAGCCAAATTGTCTCGCAACGGTGAAAGGCTCGCTATAAGACGTCGACAGCGTGCCGACTAAGCCAATCTTCGATGTAACCGCACCAAGTGCTGATAAAACCGTCAACGGCTCAAAGCGGTTTAAAAAATGGGGAATTGATTTTTCATTAATATATAAGCCATCGGCAATAAATACAAAATCAAACTTGCCAGCTTCCGCCTTCTGCGCCTGCTGCTTGTAAAATTCAAAATTAACACTGGCATCAGGCTGTGCGTCGGGGTGTCTCCATCCGGCAATGTTGCCGCCTACTCCGTGCAAAATGGCGCCTAGCTTCAATTGTCTCTTTTTAGTTGTTGTCAAGATTGTTCCCTCCTGTTGGTTGTTTGCTTTTAATTTTATTATTCCTAGTGGTTTTGTCGTATTTAATAATGATTGAAACGAGTTTACCATCGATTGCCGAATAAAAGCCAATAGAGCTTTTCTATTTTGGCATTAAAAAAATCGATGATCCCCTATTAAGAGGAAGCGGCGCTTGATTTTGTCCCAAGCATTAACTGCTGTTTGTCCATTGAACGTATTTGCAGCCTCCATTATGATAAATGATGTTCGATAATGATTATCATTGTCTAAAGATAAAATAAAATGGGGGTACCAAATTGAAAACAACTAGAAATGTTGTCACGACTGCCGCAAGTCTTGCTCTTATGATGGGAATGCTATTGTCCGCATGTGGAGCAAATAACTCTATTGCCGAAAGCCCTGCCGCAAGCTCAGCCGCATCCGCTCAGCCAAGTGCAGAAGCAACCACAGATGCTGCGCCACAAGCACGCACATACACGGACTCGAAGGGCCATACGGTAGAAATTCCGGCAGAAGCGAAGCGCATTATATATACAGGGAGCGATGTTGGCGACATGCTGGCGCTCGGCGTAACGCCTATTGGCGCAGCACTGGGCATTATTAAAGAACAAGTCGCATTTCCCGAGCTGCTGGATGGCATAAAGGATATTGGAGATTTGCTTGGCGATGCCGAAAAAATAACGGCGCTTGATCCCGATTTGATTTTGCTTGATAGCGGCGGTACTTATTATGAAGAAGGTGCTTTCGACACCTTGTCCAAAATCGCGCCAACGGTCACTTATGATCGTCTCGAACGAATGAGCGCCTCCGCATGCTTGGCGATATTGTAGGCAAGCAGCAGGAGGCTGAGGAGTGGATTGCTTCCTATGAGGCAAAAGTTAAAGAGGCTGTGGCCAAGCTTAACGTCCAAACGGGAGAAAGCGCATCTGTCTTCCTTTTGCTTGGCAAGGAATTCTATGTCATGGGCGATAAAAGCTTCGCAGCTACGCTGTACCATACACTTGGCTATACACCAGCCCCAGAAATACAGAAAAATCTGATTGACGCAAATGAACGATTCGCTAACATATCGAATGAACTGCTGCCTGATTTTGCCGGCGATTGGCTATTCGTCCTGACGGATGAAGACGATGCGGCGCGCTCTGCCACTTGAATCTTTATTTTTCTCTTTTAAGGCGGCCACTCCGCTGCTGGGCAACAATCCAGCAGCATTAATAGATGAAGATACGCTCTCCCATCACACACTGTTTGCTATTACAGCAGGCGATGCTTTAGGACAAATGGAGGGAAGAACGCCCATACAGGTTCGCCAAGGCGATTGCCTGCTGCTGCCCTCCGGGGAGATGCTGCGTTTCGCGGCTAAATCAGAGAGCAGCTTCCAGTGCATCCGAATAACCTTCGACCTTTATAAAATCGGACAAGCCTGCCCCGAAGCAAGCCTTGGTGATCGCTTTCCCTATTTTGTGCCGATTGCGATTCGGCCTCTTTCGCTGATGCTTGACGCTTTGGAGCAGCTATCGCTTATCGGACAAAACGCCCTCCCGCTCGCTCGCTTCAAGCAGCAAGTTAAACTGCAGGAGCTTTTTGCTGTACTGCTGGAGCAGCACGAGCGCAACAATCAGGAGGACAGCGCTGTCGCTGCGGTTGAATCGACGGTAGCTTATATGCAGGAGCATTATCGCGAGCCGATTACGGTCGAGAAGCTGCTTCAAATCTCCGGCGTAGGCCGCTGGAAGTTCAGCACCTTGTTCCAGATGCTCACCGGACACAAGCCGCTCGACTATTTAACCGAGCTGCGAATGAACCGGGCCAAGGAGCTGCTGCTGCTTCGCCAGCAGGAACCGCTCCGTGAAATCGCCCACAGCGTCGGCTTTCAGGATGAATATTATTTTAACCGCCGTTTCCGGAAGCAGATTGGGCTGTCTCCTAGACAATACGCAAGAAGAATCACGGATGCCGCCGCCTCTGCTGACTGGGCAGGCCGCGAAGTCAAGCTGCCGCTGCAATCGACACGCATTGTTGCAATAGGCTATTCGCTTGGCGACATGCTGACGCTGGGCATCAAGCCGATCGGAGCGGATTTGTCGCTTATCGGCAAACAGGTCGTTTTCCGAGGCGAGCTCCAGCATATTGCGGATATTGGCAGCAAGGGCGATACGGCTATTATTGCTGAGCTTGAGCCTGAGCTGATTCTCCATTGCAATCTCCAGCATGAGTCTCCAGAAGCACTAGCGAGCATCGCCCCAACTTTGTTTATTGAAAAAAATGCCTCCACTTATGTACGGCTTCGGCAAGTCGCCGACATTTTAGGTAGAACCGAGCAGGCAGAGCGCTGGATTTCCGGCTTCGAATCCCGTATGGACGCGATGTGGCAAGCTGTACGCCCGGATTTGCTGCCCTGTGAAACGGCATCCATCTTCGTTGTTGTCAGAGGCGATTTGTATTTGATGGGCAATCACGGTATGGCGCTGTCCATTTACCATCCGCATGGTTTTGAGAAGCCTGACAAAGTCCAGCAGCTGTTTCACGCCAACGTCCCCTTCATGAAAATCGATGCTGCACAGCTGGAGGAATGTTCAGGCTCGCGGATTTTTCTGCTGAGCACAGATGATGCTTTATCCAGAGAAACGATCCGCCACATCATAATGAGCAAAAGCTGGCAGCAGTTGCCTGCTGTACGCAGCGGCCGCTTTCACATGGCAGATGCGATGTGGAACTTCGATGATCCATTAACGCGCGATCGGCTGCTGAGTGTGCTGCCCAACCTTTTGCGCCAAAGCTCCTGAGCCGAAATTTCACAGCCTGTTAGGGAGTGTATTTGTGTTCACACGCAAGAACCTACGTACCACTAGCCAGCTTTATGTACTTCGTTTCAGGGGTTACTCCCTGCACAAAACTAGTCTTGGTGGACACAGCAGCCGCTATTATAGCAGGAACATGAGTTATGCCACTGGCTCCGGACTCAGGAGCCGCTAATGCGCTGACAATCACCACTTTGACGGGATTAGGAGGACAATAACGGCTTTCCTGTCCGCGCACGGCTAGAAATCGGGTCAAAAGCCAGATTAGCGGAACCTCAGTCCTCAAAAAAAGAAGGAGCGTCCCGGGCTGCGTGATCTCAGCCATCATCACAAGCTGCGGTTTCTCAACCTTGATATGAATGGCAAAAGGCTCAGCATGAGATTAATTCCCTCATACTGAGCCTTTTTTCCATCCACTTACGCTGTTAGTGTCTAGTTAGCGTTTTCTTTAGTAGTATCAAGTTAGTGGTGCCTATTAAGTGCCTAGTTAGTGCTTAGTAGCCTCTACTAGGCGCCGAACTGCGCTTTATGCAGGCGGTTATATACACCTTTAATCGCCAGCAGCTCATCATGGCTGCCCTGCTCTTTAATGCCTTCCTCCGTAACGACCACGATGCGGTCAGCGTTCTTGATCGTCGCCAGGCGATGCGCAATGACGAGCGTCGTGCGCCCTTTGGACAGCTCAGCCAGCGCCTGCTGAATCGCTGCTTCCGTAGCCGTATCAAGCGCCGAGGTCGCTTCATCAAGAATAAGGATCGGCGGATTTTTCAGGAACATGCGGGCAATGGAAAGACGCTGCTTCTGTCCGCCAGACAATTTGACGCCGCGTTCGCCGATAAGCGTATCAAGGCCTTGGCCCTGCGAAAGAATAAGCTCCTCCAGCTGCGCTCTGCGAGCCGCCTCCCAAATTTCTTCCTCGGTAGCATTCAGCTTGCCGTAAGCAATATTTTCACGAATCGTGCCATCAAACAAGAACACATCCTGCTGGACGATACCGATTTGGCCGCGCAGCGAATCGAGCTTAATTTTCCGAATATCGAGGCCATCAATCTCAATCGCCCCGCCCGTCACCTCATAGAAGCGCGGCAGCAGGCTGCATATCGTGGTTTTGCCGGCTCCCGATGGTCCAACAAGAGCTACCGTCTCTCCTGTTTTCACAGTCAAATCAATATGATTCAAAATCGATTTGCCTTCCTCATAACCGAAGGAAACATCGCGGAATGTGATTTCTCCTTCTAGGCGGCTAATCGCCTTCGCATCCGGCGCATCCTCAATATCCGGCTCCGTCTCGAGCAGCTCCAAATAACGCTTGAAGCCGGCAATTCCCTTCGGATACGTCTCAATAACCGAGTTGATTTTTTCAATTGGACCGAGAAACACATTGGAAAGCAGGACAAATGCCATAAATTCCCCGAACGTCATTTGACCTTGAATGACGAACCATGTACCGCAGGCGAGTACAAACAAGGAAACGAATTTCATCAGTATGTAGCTGATCGATGAGTTCCAAGCCATAACGCGGTAAGCGACCAGCTTCGTTTGAAGAAAACGGCCATTGTTCACTTCAAATTGCTCCACTTCATGCTTCTCGTTGGAGAACGCTTGAACGACGCGAATGCCGCTAACTGTATTTTCAACGCGGGCATTATAGTCAGCAATATCGGAAAACATCCGATGGAACGCCTTGGACATTTTGCGGCTGAAATACAGCGACAGGTAGACCATCAGCGGAATAATAATAAACGTCAGCACCGCCAGCTGCCAGTTAATGGTCAGCATGAGCCCGAATGCGCCCAGCAGCGTCATAACGGCGATAAACATGTCCTCCGGCCCATGATGGGCAATTTCCCCGATATCCATCAAGTCATTAGTCATCCGCGATACAAGATGCCCCGTCTTATTATTGTCGAAGAAACGGAATGATAGCTTCTGAATGTGGTTGAACAGTCTGCTGCGCATATCCGACTCAATCTGAATGCCCAGCTTATGACCCCAATACGTCACGACATAATGGAGAAACGCACTTACAATATAAATGCCAATCAAGCCTACACAGGCCCATAAAATCCATTTCCAATTGCCCGAAGGCAGCAGATCATCCACGACCCGGTTCAAGGCGAGCGGGAACACCAGCTCCAGCAAGGCTGCAAAAACCGCGCAGGAGAAGTCCAGTATGAACAACCCTTTATAAGGTCGGTAATATTCAAAAAAACGGCGAAGCATGTCATCATTCCTCTTCTGTCATAATGGCAAGACTAATTGGAAAATAATCCAATGCTGATAATGATTATAATTATCAGCATTCCCAGTTTATCGCAGCCCACTTTTTAAAGCAATGGACAAAATGGAGATTACCAAAAAAATAATACATCCCCTTTTACAATATTTAAAAAACAAAAAAAGACCTACATGAAGAGTTAGGTCTTAGAATTAATTAATCGCTTACCCTTTAACCGAACCTGCCGCAATCCCTTCAACAATACGATTGCTAAGGAACAGAAACGTGATCAAAATCGGAAGAATGCTAATCATGA
Source organism: Paenibacillus liaoningensis (assembly GCF_059609455.1). Classification (NCBI taxonomy): domain Bacteria; kingdom Bacillati; phylum Bacillota; class Bacilli; order Caryophanales; family Paenibacillaceae; genus Paenibacillus; species Paenibacillus liaoningensis. The sequence goes on along the minus strand of NZ_JCAALU010000015.1, from coordinate 213,685 downwards.
GAGTGGCTCCAATGGCCCCCCAATCCGTCGTATACTGACCGATAAAATTTTGCACGCCGACAGTCAACGTTTTATAAGAATCAGAGCTAATAAACGTGTTAACAAAAATAAATTCATTCCAGTTATAAATCATGTTGATGATCGCCGTTGTAGCAAGCACGGAGCTTGTCATCGGGAATACAATCCGGAAGAACATCCGGTTGACCGAGCAGCCGTCAATGATAGCGGCTTCCTCCACCTCGCGCGGCAGCGCATAGTAGAACCCCAGCAGAATCATGATCGTTATCGGCATGTTAAAAGCAACATAAGATAAAATCAGAGACAGGGGATGGTCCGTTAGCCCCGCTTTATTAAACAGGCTGAACAGCGGAATTAGCGTGGAATGAACCGGAATCATCATGGCCACCATGAATAGGCCCAGGACAAGCGAGCTGCCCTTCCACTTCATTCTTGTGACGGCATAAGTGACTAAACTGCCCAGCATCACAGTGATAACCGTAGCTGAAACGGTGATCCAGACGCTGTTAAAAAAATAAACATCAATGTTCCCGGCGCTCCAAACCTTCTCATAGTTCTCCCATCGAGGATTCATCGGCAGTGACAAGGGCGGTAGATTGAATACCTCCTGATTGTTTTTAAGAGAGAAAAACAACAGCCAAACAAGAGGAAATAGCTGCAGCGCAGCTACCATAATCAAAACAGCATATAAAACGCTATACCCCAGCTTGATGCCGATCCCCGGTTTTAATTCCGGCAGCTCATTCCGAATTTTTATATTCCTAGTAACCATGAAGTCTTCCTCCTTACGAGTATTGGATCGTATCCTTTGAGGCCGTTAATTTGCGAATGACCCAAGTGACAGCCAAACAAATAACCAGCAGAAAAAAGCCGATTGCGCTGCCATATCCAAAATCGTAGGCTCGAAACGCTTCATGATACATGTACGAGGCCATAACTTCACTTGCCCCATTGGGACCTCCATCTGTCATAACAAAGATCAAATCAAAATATTTCAATGAGCCCACAACAGCCAGTACAATCGTTACTTTAATTACTTCCATCACAAGCGGCAGCTTAATCATCCAAGCAATTTGCAGGGCATTCGCTCCGTCAATTTTGGCTGCTTCCTCAAGTGACGCCGGGATGTTTTTCAGAGCCGCATAATAAATCAAAATATAAAAACCCGCATACTGCCACAAAATCGGAATAAATAAGGCATACAATACGAGCGATGGCTCAGCGAGCCATGCGGGAGGATTGGCAAAACCAAGTGATTCCAGCATGCTGTTCAGCACGCCGTTAGTTGGATGATAAATTCTGAGCCAAAGCTGCGCAATCGCTACCGAAGATAGAAGCATAGGGATGAGATAGATTTTGCGAAATAAATTCGCTCCGTTAATTCGCGCGGCTAACACCATTGCTACAATAAGGTAGAGCAGAAGGCTTATTCCCGAGAAAACGGCAAGCAGCAGAGAATGCCACGCGCTGTTCCAGAAAGTTGTATCCTTGAACAACGCGAGGTAATTATCCAACCCAACAAAGGTCATCGCACCAATGCCATTCCATTTATTCAAGCCATAATAAGCGGTTAAAACAATCGGAATGTATACAATAGCTAATATTAATAACAGAGACGGCAGCACATATAAAGCAATTATTTTTTTGTTAGAAAGCACTTTGTCCAAATGGGCCGACTCCTTTCCTTCATAATGAATGAGCGGAAGACATATTGGAGCCATGCCCACAGCTATGTCTTCCACCGATCAATCTCAGGGGGCGATTATTTCCCTTCGGAAATGGCTTTATCATGCTCTTCCGAGAATTTCTCAGGTGTCACTGCCTTTCCAAACAGAGCTTGAATCATATTCAGATGAGTTTCGGCTGCACTCGCCTGCATTTGAACATCTGCAAACAAGGTAATGCTGCTTGCTTGATTCATTTCGTTAAATAAATCAATGTAAAGCTGCGGCAGCTCCATGCTGGATGTATCCACTTTAGTCGCAGGAATAACGCCTGCACCCGTCACCGCTTGCTCTCCCCACTGGGTTACAAAGTATTCGATGAATGCTTTCGCTTCCGCTTTTACCGCAGAATTTTCGGATACGAATAGACCGACACCCGGACCGCCTACCCAGCTGTTAATGTCACCTTTTCCGCCCTCAACTTTCGGGAATTTAAAGAAACCAACACTGTCACGGAATTCTTTTTGGATATCTTCATTTGTCGTAAAGTTTGGCAGCTCCCATGTGCCCATCATATACATAGCAGCTTTGCCATTCAGAAACTCCGACTTTGCTTCCTCATTGGACAAACCGTTGAAACCCTTCACGAATGCATGGCTGTCTACCAGTGTCTGTACTTCAGTCGCTGCTTGCAGCAATCCTTCGTCTGTAAAGGCTCCTTCGCCGTTTATCGCACCGGATAATGTCTGCTGCCCGGCGATTCGATCAGCTAGGTACATATACCAGAGCGAACCCGTCCAACGGTCCTTGTTGCCAAGCGCAATCGGCGCGATTCCATTTTCAGAAAGTGTTTTTGCAACAGCCTTTAATTCCTCGTAGGTTTGCGGGATTTCAAGCTTGTATTTCTCGAATATGGATTTATTATAGTAAACCGGAGCAATGTTGAATTCAAGTGGGAGCGCATACGTTTTACCATCAATCGCATATGCCTCTGTCGTACCGGATACGAACTTGCCGTTCAGCTCGCCGCTAAGCAAGTCGTCTACAGGTGTAAACAGCTTTCCTTCCACGTACGGCTGCAAGAACCCGGCCGCCCACGTTACACCGACATCCGGCAGTTTATTGGATGCCGAAAGCACCTTCAGCTTGTTTTTATATTGCTCGTTATCCAGCACTTCTTGCTTGATCGTCACATTCTTATGCTCATCCTGATAGGCTTTAATTATTTGATTTACGATTTTGTTTTGGCCTGCTGACACACCCTCTGGCCATAAATGCATAAAGTTAATCGTAACCTGCTCACCGCTCTCGCCTGCTGTCTCCTTACCGCCGCTGCTGCTTTCATTACTGTTTGTGCCGCAGCCAGCTGCTACCAGAACCAGACAAAACGCCAATAAGAGCATCAATCCTTTTTTCTTGAACACGTTTACATCCCCTTTAATTCTAATGTAAGCGTATTAAATCCGCTTTAATTAAATTGTAGCAACACTGTTCGCAAGCCGTAAGGATATAAGCATTGGGAGTAATACCATAATTATTGGATACTTTTTTCTGAATTAGAGACGCTTTGACGATACTGGCTTGGACTAGTGCCCTCTATGGAACGAAACACTTTGACAAAATATTTTGCTGTTTGGTAGCCCACCTGCTCTGAAATTTCTGCTATAGAGTCTCTCGTATTGACCAGCAGCTCCTTAGCCCGCTGCACTCGTCTGCGACTCAAATAATCGCTGAAGGTTAGACCTGTCTGCTCTTTAAATAGAACGCTGAAGTAGCTCGCATTCATATGCAAATGGTCTGCAACTGCACGCATGGTTACCTGCTGGCTCAGATGATCATCAATATGGCGCAGCGCTTCACGCACCTGAATGCTGTACTGCTTCTCCTCTTGCACCGTCCCCAGTAATTTGGGGTCAAAAAGTTTCTGCATTCTTACCATCCTGCTTATCTCTTCTTCCCTCTTCAAAGCCAGCTCGACTGCCTGCACTAATTTTTCTTTAACTAATGGCTTTAGCAAATAAGAGACGACCCCAAGCTGGAGCGCTTTCTGAGCGTAATCGAATTCAGGATGCCCGGAAATAACGATAACCACAGGGGGAGGTGTCAGATCGCCTAATCGTTCGACCAGCTCCAGGCCACCCACCTCCGGCATTCTAATATCGGTTACAAGCAGATGAGCTTCATTTTGCTGTAACCAAGCTAAAGCTTCCACCCCGCTGGATGCCATTTCGATCCGATGCCGGCCGCAGGACCACGCTTCCAGCGTTTTACGAATCCCCTGCCTTGTTCTAGGTTCATCATCCACGACTAAGATGGTCTTCATCTCTTCCATTCCCCTCCAATCTATCAGGTATTTCAAACGTAACGGATGTTCCGCGACCAGGCTCGCTCTCAATACTCATCCCGCTTCCAGCCGCATGATAATAAAGCCTCAATCTTCGCTCCACATTTGACATGCCAACACCTGTACCTTTATTGCTGCTCCCATAACCTTCTTTCATGAATGCCTGAAGAGACTCTACTGCGGCGGCATCCATACCCGGTCCATCGTCCGTTATCATTACTCGCATAAACCCTTCCCGATTTGAAGGCTCGGCACGAAGGACGACCGTTCCCGGCCCGACTCGCTGCTCGACTCCATGCAAGATAGCGTTCTCTACGAGCGGTTGGATTAATAGTTTGGGCACGGGTACAGTTCTGCACGCCTCTGCCGCCTCTATTCGCCACGACAGTCTGTCCACCATTCGCATCTCCATAATTCTTAAATAACGCTCCGCATGATCCAATTCATCACCTATCGTAACCCACTCATCATCTTCCGTTCGGTTGATTACATAACGAAACAAGCCTGACATGGCAAGTACGACTTTCGCAAGGTCCTCTTCCCCTTTATCATCAAGCTCCCAATAGAACGCTTCCAATGTGTTAAACAGAAAATGAGGATTAATTTGGGCTTGGAGCGCTTTCAGTTCTGCTCGACTCTGTATAATTTCCTTCTGGTAGACGACCTCAATGAGCTCATTCAAGGAATCGACCATTTGGTTATATGTATGGTTGAGCTCATTGATTTCCATAGTTGAGGAGGTATTCGGGTTCGCCTTCAACGTGCCAAATCTAGCACCCCGCATCGCTTTAATCAAGTTTAATATCGGTCTGGTAATCATCGTTGACAAAATAAAGCTCAATACCAGAAACAACAACCCCCCGACCGCACCAGATACAAGAATAGCAGTCCGTAGAACTGAAATGCCTGCCGTTGCATAATTTACAGGTGTCAATATCGCCAGCTTCCACCCCGTTTCCTTCGATTGCTGCTCAATCGCTATATACGATTCATCGCCCACCGTAATCGCTTCTCCACCATGATCAAGAATATTTTCCTCCCTTGCATCCACAGCTAAATCCGAAAAAATTTCTTGGCCCGCTCCATCAAATAAAGCCATATGCTCCCGCGTTTCATTCTCATTTTCCGCTACGGCATTTGTAAGCTCAAAATAGCTTTTTTCAATATGAACGACCAAATAGCCAGCATGAATGAAGGAACGGTCCACTAAGCGAATATGGCGAATAGCAACGACAACGTTTGCATCCTGGGGGTCAAAGCCAAGCCATACCAAGCGACCTTTGCCGTTATCTGCTTGGTCAATCCACTCCTTCGGCACCCGGCTTTCCAGACTAATGTCATCTAGCGGAAACAGCCTTCTATAATCACTGCTGTACATTTCAAGCGCTCGGATGCCCGTGACATATGCTTCATATTTCCGCGCTTCCTGCTGCAGCGACTGACGCTCTTCAAAGCGGATCGTATTGCCAAATATCTCCTCTGTCAATAATCGCTGGATAGACGCATTCGTAGCCACCTGCGCGGTAAGCGTATCGATTTGTCCCAGAAGCACATCAAGCTTCCCCATAGCTTGAACCGCGGTCTGTTGAATATGCTTCTCCGCACTGTTTCGCAAGAGCACGGATACCTGACCATACGTAAAGTAGCCGACCGATGCCAGCACGATAACCATTACAAGCATAAATCCAATTAATATTTGATTGCGCAGCGTATTCAACTGTCCTAGCTTCTTCAAGAGATACATTCCTTTCTATCGTCACTTTATCGAAACTACTTGAATAAGCCGTCACTAATAGGGGCTTGCTGCAATTTTAGCTGATTCTCAAAAAATGCTATGGAGTTAGCTTCACGATACGACCTCATTTCCATCCTATTGTTTGTTCGTATATTCTACTTTGTTTTCCATAAATTTAATATAGATAGTAATTATACAGTAATTACAAGGTTTAAATTTTCTGTTTGCTTTCCGAATATTGTATAGCTTCTAAAACCGATTTCCGCTAACATTTTTGACTAGAGAAATCATTATTTTGCAAATCGCTTTAGAACAGTACCGTTTTCGTAGTATTAAAAAAAACCTCCTAAAATTCAGGAGGCTTTACGATTGCAATTATCTGAGCAGCTTGCGTATCAGCTTCTTGCCCCACTTGGACGTCGGATAGCGGAAAGGCATATCAAAGCGCGTTGTTTGTTTAAGCAAGCTTTTCTGATGAGAGAAAGTATAAAAGGTTTTCTCCCCGTGATAGCTGCCCATGCCGCTGTCTCCCACTCCGCCAATCGGCAAATGCGGCGATGCCATATGCATTAAGGTATCGTTGATGCAGCCGCCACCAAACGACAGCTCCCTCGTAATCCGGCGCTGCACCTCCGTGCTCTCTGTAAACAAATACAGCGCTAACGGATGCGAACGCGCGGCAACGGCCGACATAACCTCCTCAATCGATTGAAACGTCATAAGCGGAAGCAAGGGGCCAAAAATTTCTTCCTGCATAACTGGCGCCTGCCAATCCACACCTTCCAGTACCGTTGGCGCAATGACCCGGCGCGCAGCATCCTTGTCTCCGCCAATTATAATGCGCCCGTCGTTCATAAAGCTGGCAAGCCTCGCGAAGTGCCGATCGCTAATAATATGCGTGTAGCTGTCATTATGGAGCGGCTCGCTGCCATACAGCTCTTCAATCGCAGCCTTCAGCAGCTTGACGAAGCGTTCCTTTACTTCTTGATGAACGTATAAGTAATCCGGTGCAACGCAGGTTTGTCCAGCGTTTGTAAACTTGCCGAATGCAATCCGCTTCGCTGCAAGCGCCAAATTCGCATCTTTATGCACGATGCAGGGGCTCTTGCCACCCAACTCCAGCGTTACCGGCGTCAAATGCTTGGCAGCTGCCGTCATTACGATTTTGCCAACGCCAACGCTCCCGGTAAAAAAGATATAATCAAGCTTCTCTGCCAGCAGCTCCGTGCTAACCTCGGCATCGCCAAGTACTGTCGCAGCCCACTCCGGCTCAAAGGCTTCTGCTATGATCCCTGCCAGGGAGTCCGCAACATTCGGCGCCAGCTCCGAAGGCTTCAAAATGACGGTATTGCCTGCTGCAATCGCTCCAATAAGCGGAACAAGCGCCAACTGGACCGGATAGTTCCATGGCGCAATAACGGCTGCAACGCCATAAGGCTCCGAAATGACTTTGCTCGTACTGCCAATATGCGTCATTGCTGTCTTAATGCGCTTTGGCTTCGCCCAGCCTCTTATATGCTTAATCGTATGCCTAAACTCCGTATAGATGAGGCCAAGCTCCATCGCATACGCGTCAAACTCCGATTTATTCAAATCCGTCTTTAAAGCTGCAAGCAGCTTCTGCTCATGCCTTTGCATCACCTCGCGCAGCTTTTCGAGCTTCTGAATGCGCGCCTCAACCGAGCGTGTCTTGCCGCTCTCGAACCATTGTCGCTGCCTAGCAACGACTTCAGCCACCGTTATTGCCATCGTTGTCCAACATCCTTTCCTTGCAATGAACCCCCGCTAAATAGGAATTTCTGTTAAGATAAAGATAACTTGCTTTATAGTAGACTGCAAGTTATGCAATTTAAAATGACGAACTAGAAGGAGAACTTTCATATGCCTCATTTATTATTTCGCGGTGTGCCTGCACCTAGCTTGCGCAGCATCGCGCCTGAGCTTGTTCAAGAGCTCGCTGTCCTCTGTGATTGCGGAGTAGATAATTTCACTATAGAGTGCCTCGCAACCACTTCCATTTATGGAGGACTTGCCGATGATTGTTCGTTTCCTTTTATTGAAATTGGCTGGTTTGAACGCGGACAGGAGGTTCGGGACCGCTTTGCCGCTATTGTTCACCGTTACATGGAGAGGCTTGAGTTGGCGGAAGCAGAAATCGCCTTTCGTACCTACAGCGAGAATGCTTATTACATAGAGGGCAAGCCTTTCAGATCCTGATAAATCAGGCCAGCTGCAGGAGTGGACAGGTTGTAAATGATGGTTTCATTTGGTAAGATAGACGGGTAACTATCTACAAAGCACAAATAACCCCTTACGCCAATAAGAGGTCAATAAGCTTTATATTTGTGCACCGACTACTAACCATGGGAGGTGATAGTAATGGCTAAAGACGTATTGTGCGAAGTCGACTCTTGCCGTCATTGGGTAGATGACAACAAATGCAGCGCTTCATCAATCTATATCGTCAGCAATAGCAGAGATGCTGCACACGAAGCTAGCGAAACAGATTGCCGAACTTTCGAAACGAAATAACTGATCTGATGGAAGGGATGTTGCGGTCCCTTCTTTCTTTATGTATTTTACCAATAATGATTATTATTATCAAGTGTTTTATAGAAATTTTTTTTACCCTTAGAGGAAAGGGGCTTACCGCCTTGAAAAAATGCCCATTATGCGGCGGACCGGGTGGCTGCGCCATAGAAGCGGGGCAAGTGCCCCACTCCTGCTGGTGCTTCCGGGAGCGCGTTCCACAAAGTCTGCTTGAACAAATTCCGCCTGCACAGCGCAACCAGTCATGCGTCTGCCAAAACTGTGTCCTACAAGCTAAAGCCGACCTTCAATTGGATTAAACGCTGCCACAACCAAACTGCCGTTAATGCTTCAATTCGCCCCATATGCCATCATTTTCCTCTTGGATCGCTAAATACTTTTCCTCCAGCACCTGAGCCGGCAGCGGACGGCAATAATAGTAGCCTTGAATTTCCTTGCAGTCATGACTGGTTAGAAAATCGAGCTGCTCCTTCGTTTCAATCCCTTCCGCGATTACTTCCAGCTTTAAATGCTTGGCCATGGAAATAATCGTGGCGACAATCGCTTGATCGCTCTCATCCGTTGTAATATCTATGATGAAGGAACGGTCAATTTTCAGCTTATATATTGGATAATGCTTTAAGTAGCTGAGCGAGCTGTAGCCCGTCCCGAAATCATCGAGGCTGATTTTAACACCGCAGCTATTTAATTCATTTAATATTCCAATGGAATGCGAGGCGTCCATCATCATGCTCTCGGTAATTTCCAGCACTAGAAAGCTCGGATCAAGCCCCGTTTCTTCTAAAATAACATGAATTTGCTGAACCAGATTTGGCTGAAGAAACTGTCTTGCCGATAAATTGACGGATACCGATGCGAAAAAAAAGCCCTCATCATGCCACTTCTTCATCTGCCTGCAAGCCTCGCGCATCGTCCACTCGCCAATGCTGTAAATCAAGTCGCTTTCCTCAGCTACCGGAATAAATACACCAGGCGAGATTATGCCTTTTATTGGATGCTCCCACCTAATCAGCGCTTCGACGCCAATCATCTTATTGTCAATGGAGCTAATTTGCGGCTGGTAGTACAATCTAAATTCCTCGCGCTCCATCGCCTTGCGCAGCTCGCTCTCCAGTTCCAGCCTGAGCTGAAGCTGCTCATTAAATTCATACGAATAAAACTGATACCCGTTTTTACCGTTGCGCTTCACTTCATACATCGCGGTATCGGCATTTTTGAGCAGTTGTACCGTATCCTGTCCATTGTCAGGGTAGACGGCAATTCCAATGCTGACCGTCGTATAAAAATCGCTGTCCTTCAGTCGGTAGGGCTGCTGAATAGCAGCGGTAATCCTTCCTGCGAGCAGACCGAGCTGCTGCTCATCCTGAAAGCGATTAATTAATAACGTAAATTCATCTCCTCCCATTCTGGCTACTAAAGTTTCACTGTCTCTTACACAAGATTGAATACGACAGCCCATCTCCTTCAGGAACACATCCCCGTAGGCATGTCCAAGTGAATCGTTAATATTTTTGAAACGGTCAAGGTCAAGTACCATAACGGCAAAACGGGAAACCTGCTTGCTCCCCTCGCTAAGACTTGCACTGCTTCGCTCAATCATTTTCGACAGCTGTTGGTTGAAATGGGAGCGATTCGGCAAACCGCTTAAAGAATCATGAAAAGCCTGGTGAATCATATCACGCTCCGCTTTTTTTCGGGCGCTATTATCGCGGATGATCGTCAATACGGCTGGACGGCCGTTATGGTCAATCATTTTGCTCATCGTTTCAACCTCAAAAACCTCATCGCGAAAGCTAATAAGCTGAATTTCTTTAATATTGGTACGCTGCTTCGTCTTATACATCATTTTTATGCGCTTAGCTACATTGTCCCAATCGCTAGGATGAATAAACTGAAAAATATTCTGGCCAAGCAGCTGTTCACTGCTCCCGCCAATCGTCTGCTCAGCCACATGGTTGATGAAAACAATTTTTGAGTCCTGATGAATGACAATCGGATCTAAGTATATGTCCAGCAGCTCGTTGTAACGCGCCCTAATAGCCTCGCTTTCCATCTGCTGCCTAATCGATTCCGAACGATCCCGAATGAGAAGATGGCTGCCTAAGCTGCTGTTGCTGGCATCATAAGGGAGCTTGTACAGCTCCCAACTGATAACTCCCCCTTCCGAATCGTCAAAATATAAAAAATGACGCTCCGAACAGGTGCCATCTGGCCGGCTCAAAAATTGCTCAAGCCTTGCGCCCTCCTCCTTCGTTATCCGTCTCAGCTCTGACAATCTGGCTCCCGGAAGCAAATCGCGGATAGCCCCCCGCTGATATTGTTTAGCAGCCTCATTCATATGAAGAATGACGCCATTTTCTCCGATTGTAATGATCGGCTCAGGAAACTGCTTGTACATATTCGGCAAAGATTTCTTCCAATAGTCCACCTTATCACCTCCGCTCTCTGTTGAATCAGGAATGAAATGCTGTTTTCTCTTGGCGACCAGGTATGAAAAATTCCTCTTCTACATCAATAGCGGACAAAGGACGGCTGAAATAATAGCCTTGTATTTTCTCGCAGTCCTTGTCAGTTAAAATGTCCAGCTGGGCTTTCGTTTCAATGCCTTCGGCAATAACCTCCATATTTAAATGCTGGGCCATGGAAATAATGGTGGATACAATCGCCTTATCGTTGTCATTTTCCGTAATATCGCGAATAAAGGAACGATCGATTTTCACCTTGTGAATCGGGAACATCTTCAAATAGCTAAGCGAGCTGTAGCCCGTTCCAAAATCATCGAGACTAATTCGCACGCCAAAATCATTGAGCTGGTTCAAAATCGCTGTCGATACCGAGGCGTCCATCATCATGCTTTCGGTAATTTCCAGCTCCAAAAAATGCGGCTCAAGCCCCGTCTCCCGCAAAATATCCTTCACGTATTCGGCCAAATAAGGCTGATGGAATTGCTGGGAGGATAAATTGACCGAGACTGGGATGAGCGGCCCGCCCGCTAAATGCCATTTGCGCATTTGACGGCAGGCTTCCCGGAGCACCCAGGTCCCCAGCTCGTAAATAATGCCCGTCTCCTCCGCAATCGGAATAAATATGCCTGGAGACAGCACGCCTTTCGTTGGATGGTTCCAGCGGACGAGTGCCTCGACCCCAATCATGTGCTCATCCTCGGCTCTTATCTGGGGCTGGTAATACAGCTCAAGCTCGCCCAGCTCCACCGCTTTTCGCAAGTCGCCTTCCAGCTCGATTTTATTGCGCAGCTTGTCGTTGAGTTCGGCCGAATAATACTGAAAGCCATTTTTTCCTTTTTTCTTCACTTCGTACATTGCCGTATCTGCATTTTTTAGCAATTGGCTCGTATCCGTCCCATGCTGCGGATATAAGGCGATGCCGATGCTGGCCGATACATAAAAGTCGCTTTCCTTGAGACGATAGGGAAGCTGGATCGCATGAATAATTTTCTCGGCAATTTCCGTCACAATGCCTGAATCAGAATGAGGCACCAGCAGGGTGAATTCATCACCGCCCATTCTGGCAAGCATCACATTATAACCTTCTACACTTCTGCTGATTCGGTTGCCCATTTCTTGAAGAAACAGGTCGCCATAAGAATGGCCGAGCGAGTCATTAATCATTTTAAATCGATCGATATCAAGCACCATTACAGCGAAAACAGAATCGTCTTCCCTTGCTGCCTCGCTTGCCGGCTTCGGTCTCTCAATTTCTTCATCCAGCACTTGATTGAACATTCTGCGATTCGGCAAGCCTGTCAGCTCATCGTGAAACGCCAAATACCTTACCTTTTCCTCCGCCTGCTTCTCCTCTGAAATATCTTTGGCGATGACATAAATACCTACAACTGCATCGCCTACAACAACCGGAGCACTTACAACGCTAATATCTACGCGCTCCTCTCCATTTCGCAAGATGGCAGAGGTATAACGCTGAGCCTCGCCCTGAAAAGCTTTCGTAAACATCGCTACTGTATGATCAAGCTGGTCTGGCGTAATATAGGGCAAAAGCAGATTTATAGGCTGATTGAGCAACTGCTCGCTTTTTAGACCTGTAATTTCGAGTGCCATTGGATTGAAGCCAATAATCTGGCCTTGAATATTAACCGAAATAATGCCATCCAAATTGTTGTCGAACAATGACTTGTACCACTTCTCATGCTCATCGAGCTGCGTTTCCTTGCTCTCCAGCCGTTTGGAGATAAACAGAACGACCAGCGACATCATGCACGTAATCAGCGTTCCAGCAATAATGACATAAGCAAGCAGCTTAGTAGCCAGCACCATTTCAAAAAAGATCGCCGTTTTGATTTCCGAGCTGAACGTTGCCGCCATCATTCCGGTGTAATGCATGCCCGCAATGGCCGCTCCCATAATCATGCCAGCGCTAAGCTTTTTCCAAAGCATGACCTGCTTGCTCGTTTTACGGAAATAAAATACGAGCCATAAAGCGGTAACGGATGCGGCAAACGCAATAAAAATAGAAAGCAGAAACAGCAGCGGATCATAATGAATCTGAATCAGCATAGCCTCCATGCCTACAAAATGCATAACCGACACGCCGGTGGCCAGCAGCAAACCTCCTGCCAGCAGCCTGCCGATTTTCAATTCATCCCTTCCAATGACATACAGCGCAATGAATGCGGCTACAATGACGGCGAGAAGGGACAGCAGTACGACGATCAGGTCATAGGCTACGACGATTGGCAGGGAGAAGGCCATCATGCCGACGAAATGCATCGACCAAATGCCCATTCCCAAAATAACGGCGCCAATCGTAATGCCCAGCCAGCGCTTGCGGCCACCGGAAATACCGACCTTCTCGGCCAGATCCAGAGCTGCAAACGACGCTAGTGCTGCAATAATGTAGGAGAAAATAATCAGTGAGCTATCATAGGTGCCATGGAGATGCCCCATTTCTTTCCCTCTTTTCAGTTGGTAAATATTTGAATTTTCAGTAAATTTAGTCCATGATAATGAAAGATTAAAAATCTTCGTATAGACGGAGCAGCTATGCAATGGCCTTTCGCTTATTGCGCCGACAAACGCTGGCTATGCTTGTATTGCCATTGCTCGTACCATTGCTGTACCAATGTCAGCGGTTCGGCATCAAACTCCTGCCTCAGCATCTTCAGCAGCTGTTCGTATTGCCGCTGCACAGCAAACCGCTCATTCATTCGGTCATACAAGCGCATCAGATCAAAATAAATCTGCTCCTCGGAGGGCAGCTGTTTTTGAATGAGCAAATATTGCTGGGCCGCCTTTGCCTCATTGCCAATGGAATCAAAATGCTGGGCAATGTGCTGGGCATGGCGCAGCCATACGGTGCGAAGCCGCCGACGCTCCCTTTCGGCCCATTCATACGAATATTCCAGCAAGTAGTCGCCAGGATACATTTCCAGCATCTGCTGATGCTGTTCCAATGTTTCATCTGTTAACGGAGGGATTCTCTTGATTTTCCGTTCCCACTCCTCCGTATCCAGCAGTACGCCATTCAAATCGAGCGTGTAGCCCTCATCACGGTTAACGATTCGGATACCGACACCCTCTTCACGCATGATTCGCCGAATTTGATAAATCGCTGTATACAGCTGGGAGGTGCCTCTGCGCCATTCGATTTCCGGCCACAGCTGATCCAGCAAATCTTGCTTGCGAATCAGCTTCCCGCGATGCTCCAGCAAATAGGCGAAAAGCTCCTGCGCCTTCAAGGTTTTCCATTTGAGCGTAGCGCTCTCATCGCCCTTCGGCCCGATTCGCAGCGATCTAAAGCAGTGAATCATTTTAGCTGGTCCAGAAGCCGGCAGCACAGCAGGAGGAGCAATCCGAGCCCGCTTTAATAGCCGTTCAACCGTCATGCACAACCGCTCATGGCTGAATGGCTTCATTATATAATCATGAGCGCTAAGCTCGAATGCTTTCACCGCATATTTCTCTTGCTCAGTCAGGAAAATAAGCATAACTTCTGGAAATTGCTGCATCACTTGCTCTGCAAGCTGCATCCCGCCATGCTCCTGCATATCGATATCTAAAAATAAAGCGATCGGAGGATCGGCTAAAATATGCTGAAGCGCCAGCTCAGGATTGGAAAAGCTTCCCACAACATCAATGCCCCCAATTTTGCCTAACTCCTCTTCCAGGAGCTTGAGCGTAAGAGGCTCGTTATCTACCAATATAGTCTTCATGTTTTTGTCACCTTCTTAACTGGTAGTTTAAGCCGCAAGTCCTATACCTATATAACGGTTTACTAAGCCTTATTATCAATACCAAATAAAAATATGCAGTAAAAAAAAAACGCTGAATCACCTTTATTTGGTGGAATCAGCGTTTTTCAGCCCAATGGCTGGCTTCTATGCATGCATTTCTCCATAAAATGAGCAATTAACTCGCTTTCGTATCTTTGCCTCGCTTGCAATCGCCGGCGTTGCAGCCTTGGAACATGCCTGTAAAATCCAATCGGTGGTCGGTAACCGTGAAGCCGAATTCGCGCTGTACGCGCTGCTCCAGCTCAAGCAGCCAATCCTCCTGAATTTCCTTCAGCACGCCGCACTTGGCGCAGATCAGATGGTGATGCATATGTTCTTGGCTGGCGTCACGCAAGTCGAAACGGGCAACGCCATCGCCAAAGTTCATTTTTTCTACAATATGCAGCTCGGTCAGCAGCTCAAGCGTCCGATAAACGGTCGCCAGTCCGATTTCCGGGTATGACTTCTTGACCAGCATATATACGTCCTCTGCGCTGAGATGGTCCTGCTCGTTCTCCAGCAGCACTCTTAAAGTCATTGCGCGCTGATGCGTCAGCTTGTAGCCCTTCGCTTTCAGCTGCTGGTTAATATTATCCATTTGAATGTCCAGTTCGCTCATCGCTCATGAGCCTCCTTTGCATCGTCCTGCGGCTTGTCATTTCTCAATTTGTAATCATTATCATCTTAATTTTATTATAGATATATCAAAAAAGCAAGCATACTAGCTTTGGACAGCCAAAACACTGCCATGCCGGATTCCAAAAGGAATGCTGAACAGCCAATAAGTCGTTGCAGCAGGCATCGTTTTCTTTAGCACTGCTACTGTTTGAATCACAGCTCACGCTGTATAATATAAATCACCAGCCTAGCTTGTCCACAACGGTACGAGCTTATTTCTCCAGCTTCACTTCCATTCAGAATATATTCAATACATGCTCCCATTTCATTAATATGCTTTCAAAATAGTGCATTTAGCAGCATCAGCTAGTCATTTCACAAATCCAATTTTAGCACAAAACCGATAATAACAATAGAAGCGACATTTCATAGCTATAACGCTATTAAATTTTCCTCTTTCATTATCCCTGATATTACATATAATTACTTTTATAGGAAGTTAAAAGGACTTTCAGACGATACAACAAAATCACTTTATACAACGTTTTCCTTTGGCATACTTCAGCGAAACGAAAGGAAGTCATTACGATGAAAGCCCCTCTCTCGGCGTACAAAAAGCGCAAAATTAGCTTGGCAACTGTACTTAGCGGTCTCGTTTTTTTATGCGTCTTGGTCACGATTATCCTCGTGCTGCTTTCGTCCTTCCAATCCAGCAAGCTTTTAATGGAACGTACAGCATTATCCACCAATTTCTCCAAAGCGAGCAAAATGAGCGATACGCTTGACGCGCTAACCAAAACGATACGGCTAAGCTTGAAACACAGTGTGCAAATAGAACAGGAGGGCATGTGGGACGAGCCTGATCAAGTTCAGCGGATGAATGAGGATTTAAATTTAATGAAGCATAGCAGCAATTTTTTCAATTCTATCGTAGTCGTGGATAAACACGGAATTATAAGAGGAGCTACGGAGGAAATAAGCAGCTTAATCAATGAGCCGATTACGTCAGCTTCCTTGAAACAAGCGCTGGCATCAAAGCGATCGAGCATTTCGGACCCCTTTTTTGATGAACGGACAGGCAATTTATTTATTATGGTGAGCGAGCCGCTATATGACAAAAACCAGCAATACGAGGGTTTTATTGGCGGCAGCATTTATTTGAAGAAAAATAATGTTATGAATACGATTTTTGAGAAAAATACGAATGATTTTTTGGAGTCTTATTTTTATATTGTAGATCAGCAGGGCAACCTGCTCTTTCACCCCGACCCCATGCTCATTGGCAAAAACATAAGCAAAAATATGGTAGTGAAAAAGCTGATGGCTGGGCAAAGCGGCAGCGAAATGATTACCAGCTTGAACGGCAGCAAGCTGCTCGTCGGATATGCCAGTGTTAAGGAAAATGGCTGGGGCATCGTGGCAGCCACTCCTATGCAAAGCATTAAGGACCAGCTCGTTTACCATTTCAAAAATGCTGCCGTCACAATTGCCATCCCGCTGCTGCTGCTTATATTCGCGGTCATTATATTGGCGCGGCGCATTGCCAAGCCGTTTCTAAAGCTTTCGCAGTTCGTCAGCCAGCTCGGGGACGCAGGCGAGCTTAGCTCCTGGCGCAAAAACCACTGGATTCGGGAAACGGATCTGCTTATTAAATCAACGATCAATGTTGGATCGCTTATTCAGGCTCAGCATCATCAATTAACGAAAGATGCGGAAACGGACCCGCTAACGGGACTCATGAATAGGCGCACCTTAATCAAATTTTTGACGTTGTGGATGGAAGAGAAGCTGCCCTTCTCCATTATTATTATCGACATTGACCGCTTCAAGCGGGTCAACGATAAATTTGGGCATCAAGCAGGCGATGCGGTACTCAGGCAGCTGGCGCAAACGGTCATTCATGCCATTCGGCCAGAGGATATTGGCTACCGCTACGGTGGGGAGGAGCTTGTTATTTTGCTTCAGCAGACGGCGCTGCCCGAAGCATATTTAGTCGCCGAGCAGCTGCGGATTGCTGTTGAGGAAGGCGTAGATCCGGTCGTTGGGCGCGTAACGATTTCACAGGGGGTTGCCCAGTATCCGCTGCATGGCACCAGCCCCGAGGAGCTGCTCCAGAAAGCGGACCAAGCGCTGTATCAAGCAAAAAATGCGGGCCGCAACCAGACGATTGCAGCGGCGGCAGACATATAGAGGGGTTAGCTGCGACAAAACAAGTCGCAGCTAACCCCTCTGCTTGCATTCATAAGGAAAGAAAATGGCGGATGCCGGGTTTATTTTTCAAATGAAGCTACAGCACCGCTGCTTTGCCCCCGTCAATATTGACGGAAGTTCCCGTGACGAAGGAAGCCGCTTCCGAGACGAGAAAAGCGATGACATTCGCAGCTTCCTCCGGATTGCCGATCCGTCCAAGCGGAATATCATGTTTCGGGCTCGCCGCGAACTCCTCCCACGACAGATCGGGAGCGGTCTGTTTCCACTTGCGCTCAATTTGATCGCTGCGGATGAGGCCGATGCAGACAGCATTCACACGGATGCCATCGCCCGCCAAATCCTTGCTCATCGCTTTCGTCAGCGCAAGGCCAGCCGCCCGGCTTACCGAAGTAGGCAGCGAGGAGCCTGCTGGCGTCTTGCCGCCAATAGCCGTCACATTTACGATGGCGCCGCCTCCTGCCTCGCGGAGATAAGGAAGTGCCGCTCGCGCGAAATGAATGGCCGCATACAGCTTAAGGTCAAGATCAGCTGCCCACGCATCCGGCACAACCTTATCGAACGGAAGCGCTGCCGACGTTCCAGCATTGTTTACCAGAATATCAACACCGCCAAGCTGCTGGACCACCTTGGCAACTGCCCGCTGTACGTCAGCCTCAACTGATACATCGGCGGAGATGATCAACGGCTTTCTGCCTGTCGCTTGCTTAATCCGTTCTGCTGCTTCTTGCAGCGGTCCCTCCTGTCTGGCAACTATCGCTACTTCTGCTCCCTCAGCCGCCAGCCGCAGCGCGGTAGCAAGCCCAATTCCTTTGCTTCCCCCCGTCACAATGGCGCGTTTCCCTTGCATACCCAAATCCATCTTAATTCCTCCTGTCCATGAAGTAATCGAACTCAATCCTTATTACCGCAACCCATTCAGTCTAAACCTGCTGTCTCTTATTTTCCATTATACTATACAAGCTGGGCTGTATAAAAAAACATGCCGGGTCTATTAAGCCCCGGCATGTTTCATCTATGAATTATAATCCTGCGCTATATCCAGGCACCGCGTAGGCGGATGGCGCTACACCAACCTCCTGCTTGAAGCGGCGGCTGAAATAATACGGGTCCTCGTAGCCGACCTGACGAGCGATGCTGCGCACCGTCGCATTCGTCTCCTTCAATAGCCCTTTAGCCCGGTCAATGCGAATGGCGATTAAATAATCGATCGGGCTGATGCCCATATGCTTCTTGAAGGCGCGGGAGTAATGCTCCGGCGTAATGCCAACCATGCTGGCGAGCATGTCCCGTGTAATTGGTTTGTGATAATGGCGTTTCATATATTCAACCGTCTGCCCAAGCTTGCTTCTTCCTCCTGCAACAGATTCGGTGTTATGCCTAAAGTGTGTATCCTCTTCTTGGAAGCCCATCCGTATCGAGTTTCTCATATGCTTTATCATTTCCCACCTTCCCGGCCTATTGGCACTGCTGAATGATCGCTCATCCATATATAATGATTATCATTATCAATTATAATTCAAGGCTGCTTTTTTTTCAACACCTCGCCATAATAATTCATCACTTCTGAAAATATTTGTTTCCTTACATAGGAAAGGAACGTGCTGGAAACGCTAATGGCACGGACTTGTTCTATCTTCTGGAAGCGAGGTACTGTCATGCGCGGATTCAAACGCAGCAATTGGAATCACAAAACAGCGAGGGCCGATTGGCAGCAGTCGGACAAGCGCCAGCCCGACGAGCAGCAGCCGCTTTCACAGCGATTGGATGAAAATATAACAGAGCTGCGGCGTGTGTATGCAGACTGCGCTGACCTCTCCTTCCATTCCTTGCGGATCGGGGAGCTTGCTGAAGCCATGCTCATATTTCATATCAGTATGTGCGATGATGAGCAGCTGAATCTGTTCATTTTGCGACCGCTTGCGAGCGATGCCGGCCGCTTGACTGCTGCGACCCCTGCACAGCTGCTAAACCTTCTGCCCATCGCCGCTGCCAATACCGTGCGCACGCTGGAGGACGCTGTCGATATCATTAGCAATGGCATGCCGCTGCTCTTCATCGATGGCAGCGAGGAGGCGCTGTCGTTCGGCTTGCAAAAAATCGAGCATCGCAGCATTGAGGAGCCTTCAGCGGAATCTACCGTTCGCGGCCCTCGCGAATCGTTTAATGAAGTACTGTCCATTAATCTGTCACTGCTGCGCCGCAAAATGAAAAGCCCGAAAATGAAGCTGCTAACGATGACGATCGGCGAGTATACACGAACCGATATCGCTATTCTCTACTTGGAGGGAGCCGCAAATCCCGCCACCGTCGATGAGGCGTTGAAGCGGCTTGCCGCGATTGACACCGATGGCATTTTGGAAAGCGAATATATTGAGGAATGGATTGCCGACTCGCCATATTCGCCGTTTCCACAAATGATTGCGACCGAAAGGCCGGACGTCGTCTGCGCAAATTTGCTGGAAGGGCGCTTCGCTATTCTAATTGATGGGACGCCCTTTGCCCTCATCGCTCCCGTGACCTTATTTTCCATGCTTCAGTCTGTCGAGGACTACTATCAGCATTTTATTATGAGCACCTTTGTACGTTGGCTGCGTTATGTTTTTTTTCTGCTGTCCCTGCTTCTTCCATCAGCTTATGTGGCGATTACAACCTACCATCAGGAAATGATTCCGACGGTGCTGCTGCTCAGCATCGCCAAGGCAAGGGAAGAAATCCCTTTTCCAGCGCTAGTTGAAGCGCTGATTATGGAAATCGCCTTCGAAGCGCTGCGCGAGGCTGGGGTCAGGCTCCCAAGACAGGTCGGATCAGCTGTCAGCATCGTGGGCGCGCTCATCATCGGACAAGCTGCCACGTCGGCAGGCATCGTCTCTGCGCCAATGGTTATTGTCGTGGCCACAACCGGTATTGCATCGTTTATGATTCCGCGTTATGCGGCTGGCATTTCCTCCCGTTTGCTGCGGTTTCCAATCATGCTGCTGGCAGGAACGCTGGGACTGATCGGCATGATGCTTGGACTGATTTTGATCGTCATCCATTTATCAAGTTTGCGTTCCTTCGGCGTTCCCTACTTGTCACCTGTAACGCCAGCTTCGATGGGGACTATTCGCGATGTCATCTGGCGTGCTCCTGCCTGGATGAACGAAGCCCGAAAAGAACGGCATTCCGGGCGCAGCAGCCCAAGCGGGAACAAAAAATAGCCGGCAGTGGCCAAAACCTGCCCTACATTATAACGGAGGAGGCTGAAGCTCCCATGCTTGAAACTGGAAAAATATCATCGTCACAGATGGCTATTTTGCTCTATCCGTCGATTCTCGCCACATCCATATTGTCTGTTCCCAGCATTACGATGACCCATGCCCATCAGGACATGTGGATCTCCCCGATTTGGGCAGGCTTGTTTGGCATGCTGACCGTATGGGTGGCGGTCAAGCTCAATCGGCTGAAACCAGACAGCACCCTGATTCGAACGAGCTTCAGCCTGCTTGGAGCTGTTCCGGGTTTTCTGGTAGGCTTGTTTTATATTTTTTATTTGCCCCATTTAACAGGCATCATTATTCGCCAATATGGCGAGTTTATTATTAGCAATGCGCTGCCGATGACACCGCAGTTCATTGTAACCGGATCGATGGTGCTCGTCTGTGCAATCAATGCCCGCCTCGGCATCGAGGTTATTGGGAGAAGCGCGCAGATTTTTACAGCCGTTTTTATTTTTCTCGCAGCCTTTATATTTGTTCTGCTGATCGGCCAGCTCCATCCTTCCGAGCTGCTGCCCATTGCCGAGAATGGAATTGGCCCTTCTATTAAAGGCGCGCTCGCGCCGGCTGCCTGGTTCAGCGAATATATTTTGATAGCGTTTCTGCTCCCCTACGTTAACGACCGTGAGAAAGCGATGCGAAAAAGTATGCTATCGGTACTGTTCGTCACCATCACGATGGTGGTCACCAATCTGGTGTGCTTATTCCTAATGGGCGATTTGACCTCCAGCTTTATTTATCCGGTGATGATTGCTGCCCGTTACATAACCATTGCCGATTTTATGCAGCATTTGGAAGCTCTCGTAATCGCTATTTGGATATCGGGTATTTTTGTGAAAATATCTGTCTTTCTGTACGTCTATTCGATTACTGTTGCCGACTGGCTTAAATTAAAGCACTATCGCTCCGTCGTTATGCCGCTTGCCTTTCTTTGCACCGTTTTTGCTTACTGGTCGGCCAGAAGCCAAGCGGATATCGCCAATTTGATCAGCGTATCTGGCAATACGTATACGATTGCCAGCCTGTTCATCCTGCCCTTGCTGCTGCTGCTGGTTAGTCTCATTAAAAACAAGCTGACCCGCAAAAAGAAGGCATCCTCATGATAAGCAGCAAGCTGCACAACCTGCGGCGCAAAATCGCACTCCTGCTTCTGGCGGCATGCAGCATGGCGCTTTTGCAAGGCTGCTGGGATCGTGTGGAAATTAATGACTTGGCAATGGTGCTTGCAACCGGCATTGACCGAACCAAGGATGGTAAAGTCCATCTTTCGATTCAAATTTTCATTCCACGCCAAAGCGGCAGCAGCGCGACCGGAGGGACCGGTGGCAGTGAAGGATCTCCGAGCGGCGTTACGATGGTGCAAACCGCAGAAGGGCTTAATATTGCAGACGCAATGACCCGGCTGCAGCGCAAAATTTCCCGCCACGTTTTCTGGGGACATTGCGAGGCCATTGTCATAGGAGAAAAGACAGCAAAGCTCGGCATTCGCGAGTACATGGACTTTTTGCTGCGCTTCTCCCAATTTCGTGAACATGCTTATGTTTATATTAGCGAGACTAAAGCAGAGGATATCCTCTCCCTGCTGCCTCCTCTTGAGCGAAGCTCGGCGGAAGCTTTGCGTGAAATGGGCAATATGAAGCTGGGTACCAAAATGACGGTGCTTGATTTAGCCCAAGCGCTGGAAGGTCTAAGCAAATCAGCCGTACTATCCAGGCTGAAAATTGCTCCACCCGCGCCTGGACAAAATAAGAAAGCTACGATGCCCTTTGTATTTGGACTGGCCTTAATTAAGGATGACCGGGAAATTCGCGTCGTAACCGAGCCGATGAGCCTAGGCATACTTATGATGCTGAATCAACTGGACAATATCGTTTTGACGGTTAACCCGGATAAAACCAACAAGCAAGCAGCTGTCACCATCAAACCGCAATTCATTCGTACGGAGTTTGTTCCCGGCTTTGCTGACGGAAACTGGACGATGAAGGTCAACATTAAAACAAAGGGCGACGTCATCTTGAATACAACTGATCTGTCGCTGCTGCCACCGCCGAATGTAGAAAAAATTCAGGCTTTGTTTGAAGAACAGTTTAAGCAGCGAGCGGAAGCCGCACTGCAATTAACCCAGCAAAAGCTGAAAACCGATTTTTTCGGCTATGCGAATGCGTACCGCAATCATTTCCCACACAAATGGAAAGCAAAAAGGGCCCAGTGGGAAAGCGACCTGCCAAAAATAAAAACGACAATCCATGTAGAGGCTCGCATTTTGCGCACAGGAAAATCCGGTGATCCGCAAGGGATACCGGGCCAATCCAATGAATAAATGCAACAAAACATACAGGAGGACTCTCGATGAAGGTGCTGTTTATTACAGGTATTCTGCTCGTCTCCGTCATTATTATATATGGAGAAACTCGCGGGCAGGACAACGGGCGCCGGGAAATGACTACGGCAATCGCCATAACAGCATTAACGGCAGCTTTGGCTATTTTGCTCGTTTTTTTCCCCGACATGCCTGGCCCCACCGAGCTTATTACCTTCCTGTTCAGCAGCATGGGCATGAAATAACCCCTCCTGCTTGCTGCTCAAGTTGCAATTCGTTAATTAACGCTGCGAATGTCGCCAATTACGTTTGTGCTGATTTTTAAATAATCAAATGTTGCGGTACTGCCTTCTCCAATCGGCGATTGGGCGACGACGCCAACTTTAATCGTTGCGGGAATGTCCATTCCAAAATAACGGACCATTTTCCATTTGACGCCATCCACTGAATAATGGAACGCAAAGCTATTGCCAGCCCGGGCAATACGCAAAAAAGGCCGAACGATCTGGGCATCGCTGGAAACACAATCATCGGATGCGCCGCGTGTCACAACGCTGAGAATGGACGGCATATCGTCAAAAAACTCCGAGCAAAGCTTGGCCCAGTGATCTTCGTCTGCCATAATCATCAAGCAGCCGGAATCGTACGTCTGCTTCATATCAACCGCAACGCGAGTGACGGCATAGAAATCGCCTTCAACTAATGTGTAAAGAAAAGGAGCGGAGTTTTTCGTGTTGCCTCCTGCCGGATCGATGAAAAAATCGCCCATCGGCGGCGCTTGCACGACCAACTGCTGGTGCTCATTCACTTCCCAGCTCTTCGGCTCATTAATCCAGGACAGCTCCTTGCTTAAGCTTTGCCTGCTGCATCCTTCAAATACGTTCATCATGTTCGCCCCTTCTTTATGCGCCGAAGCGCTTCTCATAACACATGCTCAGCTCATAATCGACATATTCGCCAAATTTCCCGATAAATATGTAGCCATGCTTTTCATAAAACTTCAACGACTCGGGCTGCTCGGGCCCCGTCTCCAGCCGGATGCCGGCAAAGCCGCGCAGCTGCGCCTCATTCTCCAAAAAGGAAAGCATAGCGGCAGCAATGCCGAGCTTCCGGCTTTCTTTATGCACGAAAAAGCGTTTCAGCTCCGTATATTGGGCATCCAGCGGCCGGATGGCACCGCACCCGACCGGTTCGTCCCCGGAAAAAGCGACAATAAATACAGTGTCTTGGATGCCTGGATCGGTAAAATCCAGCCCGTGCACCTCTTCCGACGGATATCGCTCCAGCAGCTCCTCGTCTAGCAATTGAATCAGTTGGTGCAAGGTTTCATCCAGTGGCTCTACTATACGAATGCTGATGTCTTTCATTTGTTATGCCTCCATAGCTGCTTCTAGCAAGTTAGTAAATGAATGGAATATTTGCCATATGGCTATCGTACCTGTTTGCTCTCTACTTCGCAATCCATTATTGCGTCAGCTGCTTTACCATTCGAATGTAGCGGTGCCCTGCCAGCTCCAGCTCTCCATCCTCGGCATAGCCCATCCGAAAATAAAGCGCCGTCGCCTTCTCGTTATCATCCAGCGCAATGAGCGATAGGCGCGGCCAGCCCGCATCCTTCGCCTTATTCTCCAGCGCGCCGATCAAAGCCCGCGCTATCCCCTTCCCCTGATAGGCGGGATTTACCGCCACGGAATCCAAATAATATTCGCCGGGCCTTGCCTCCGTCATAATTTGATAGCCGGCATGAGCTGGCTCCTGACGGATGCGCGAAAGCAGCGGAGCATCAAGCTTCGCAGCTGCATCACCGCCGTAACCGAGCGCCATGCCCGCGATGGCATCCCCCTCCCAGGCGACAAGCACATGCTCGTAGCTGATTCTGTTTCCTTTTTCCACATAAAAATCCGCTAATCTATTCATCGCCTCCTGCTCGTCTTTAGCGCCCGTCAGCGTACAGGCGATATCGCCAATTGCTGCATGCAGAAGCGGCATAATTTGCTGTACATCTTCTTTTCTCGCTGGCACAATCATCTAGCTCAACTCCTATCGTTATTCTTTAATTAGTTTATCCTAATCCATTAAGCCATGCTATAATCAAGCACAGGTGATTATACATATGGAACAAACACGTACAAAATATTATCCCAGACCTTACGGCGTAACAACAAACATAATGCCACGGGCCAATCAGGCGGCAGCTGATACGAGCAAGCAGCTTGTCGGACGCGGCGAAAGCGATGCCGTTTTTTTTCGCTCGCTGGAGCAGCACGGCATTCAGCTCAATGAGGCGCAAATTGCCGCTGTCCGCCATACCGAGGGACCGCTGCTCACGCTCGCTGGAGCCGGCTCCGGCAAAACCTCCGTTCTCGTCTGCCGAACGGCTTATTTGCTGTCTGTCCGCAGCGTAATGGCATCCCAGCTGCTGCTCATGACATTTTCCAAAAAAGCGGCAGAGGAAATGAAGTCCCGCATTGCCACGCTGCCCGGCATATCTGTTGGTGCTGCCGCTGCGGTAGAAGCCAGAACGTTCCATTCATTCTGCTTGCAGCTGCTGCGCAGGCGGGGCATGCGGCAGGCGATATTAGGCGACAGCGGCCGGAAGCAAATTTTTTTCAAACGGCTGCTGCGCGAACGGAATTTGCATGAGACGTATCAGCCGGAGACGCTCATTACGTTATTTTCAGCCTACAAGCTGGAAATGCTGGAGCTTCATGAGCTGCCGGCCAAAACAGAAGAGGACAAGCAGCTGAAAATTCTTTTTGAATGCTACGAGCAGTGGAAGTCGGAGCAGCAGCTGATCGACTATGATGATATGCTGCTTGCCGCTTATCGGCTGCTCACGACCGATCAGAATCTGCTCGAAATGCTCCAGCGCCGCTTCCGCTACGTCATGATCGATGAGTTTCAGGATACGAATAAGGTGCAGTATGAGCTGATTAAGCTGCTTGTCTCGCAGCATGGCAACTTGATGGTCGTTGGCGATGATGACCAGACGATCTATTCATTTAACGGGGCGCGCAACGATTATATATTAAATTTCGAGCAGCAATTTCCGACCAGCAAAAATGTCGTGCTCGATATTAACTACCGCTCCGGAGCTGCCATTGTCGGGCTGGGCAATGCGATTATTAGCAGCAACAAGCAGCGCCGTCCCAAATCGCTCAAAGTAGCCAAGACGCAAAGCCTCTCCCCAACATTTGCAAGGCCGGGCAATACCGACGATGAAGCGCAGCTGATTGTTAATAAAATTACGGAAGCGCAGAGCCAAGGAAAACGCAGCTATGAGGATTTCGCGATTCTGTTTCGTACGGCGAGCAGCAGCCGCGCCATCTTCGACCAACTGGTCATACGCCAAATTCCGTTTATTGATTACGGCGGGGGCGAGTCCTTTTATGAGCAGTGGGTTGTGAAGCCAATCATTGCCCATTTGCGGCTGGCGATCGATCGGCGCCATTTTGACGCGATGCAAAACATTCTGGCAACGCTTTATGTCAAGCCGGAGCAGGCGATGGCTTTCATCTGGAACGAAGAGAAGCAGCAAGCCAAAAAATGGCCGCTGATCCATCTCGTCCGCTTCCCTGGCATTAAGGAGTTTCACCAGGAAAAAATCAAAGAGCGGCTGCGGCTCATTCGCTCCTTGCCTAAGCTAAAGCCCGAGCAGGCGATTCGCCTGCTGCGCGACGGCTTTTATGACAATTACATTCAAGCCGATAAAAGCCAGACGCTTACCGAGCATAAGGACGCTTTGAAGGAAACGCTCGACGAGCTCGAAACCGCCGCCAAACGTTTTGCGACGATCACCGAGTTTTTGGCATTCGTGGACGAAATCGCACTGAAGCTGCAGGAGATGAGGCAGCTCAAGCTGGCGAGCCGCGGCGCTGACGCCGTTCATTTTATGACGATCCACAAATCAAAGGGGCTGGAATTTCCCGTCGTGTTCGTCAGCGGAGCATCCGATGGCATTTTGCCGCACAGCTCCGCGCTGTCCGCGAGCAAAAATAGCGACCGGAGCGCCATCCAGACCGGGGATGACGTCGCCGAGGCTGCGCTGGAGGAAGAGCGGCGGCTCGCTTATGTCGCCGTCACGCGGGCCAAGGAAGAGCTGTACATCAGCTCGCCCGGCTATTATCGCGGCAAACCGGCGCCCGTATCTTCTTTTTTGCTCAATGCTTTTAAATAAATACCTTAGATAAATATTTCAAATAAATATATGCCTATAAATGGGGTGTCTACCGGATGAACGATCAGCTTAGAACCTTTTTACAATTAGGTGATGCCGTTATTATTACGGATGATCAGCATCAGATATTAGAAATCAATACGAGCTATGAAGCGATAACCGGCTACAACCGCAGAGAAATATTAGGTAAAAAGGCCGGTATTGTTCGCACCAGCCTTACCCCCGTGCATATTCATGAAAGCATGAAGGACGCGTTAAAGGTAAAGCGGCCATGGTCTGGCGTATTCATTAACCGCCGCAAGGATGGACAGCTCTGGCATTCCTCCATTACCATTACACCTTTATATATGGAGGAGAGCTGGTATTATATCGGTATTTTCCGTGAATTGGAGCAGCTCCCTAGCGGCTTCTATATGCCTCAGGAACGGATTGGGCATATTCAAAGCTCGCTGCTCAAGGTGCTTGCCATTTCCTGCGAAATTCGCGATCCTGGCATTGAATCGCATCTTGTGCGGGTAAGAGATCTTACGGAGGAGCTTGTGCGTTATCATAATGAGCGGATGCAGCTAGGCTGGAACGAAGAACGGCTCAGCCGCATCGCCTCGGCGAGCATTTTGCATGATATCGGAAAATCGGGCATTCCCGAGGGGATTTTATATAAGCCCGGTCCGCTCGCTGACTATGAACGCACCATTATTGAGATGCATACGTTTATTGGTGTCGACATTATTGAGAAGATTTTCAACGAGTTTAATGACGAGCTGTTTACTAGCGAGCTGACGGCGAGCAAGCATATTATTTTGTACCATCATGAACGGTGGGATGGCCAGGGCTATCCGCATAAGCTTGCGGGAGAAGCTATTCCCATTGAAGCGCGCATCGTAAGCATCGTTGATGTGTTCGACGCCCTTACCAGCAAACGCCCCTACAAGGAAAAATGGTCGGTGGAGCAAGCGCTCGCTTACATTAAAGAGATGCACGGCACCCAGTTTGACCCGGACTTAGTCGATTCATTTATTCAGCTGTTTGGGCAAGGTGAAACGGCTGTCGCCGTCCTTTAACGGCGTGGCGCGTTTCATTCCGAGAAATATAGAGATAGGATAACGAAATGATATCCTTTCCTACATTTGAACAGAGAGAGGGATTGGCGTAAGTGCCAATCCCTCTTCTTCATGTGCAGTACGTTATAAACGGTGTGCAGCGGACAATGCTAGAAACCTTTAACCGTGCAGCATGCTTCGCTTATTCCGCAGGAGGCGTGAACGTGCGCTGCGCAAATTCAGCATCCAGCATATAAAACGCGTTGCTGTCTTTATCAATGCGCTTCAGCTTCGAAATGATGCCGTCGAACAAGGACTCCTCTTCTACCTGCTCATCGATGAACCATTTCAGGAAGTAGATCGTCGCATGCTCGCGCTCGCTGAGCGCAAGGTCAGCAAGGTTGTAGAACTTGCGTGTGTTTTGTTGTTCATGCGCATAAGCACGCTCGAATGCATCGAGCATCGACGCATATTCGTTCTTAGGCTCGTGCAGAGCAGACAAAGTAGCACGACGGTTGCGGTCGTTCAGGAATTTATATATTTTCATGCCATGGAAACGCTCTTCCTCAGCCTGGATAATAAAGAAATTCGCAAACCCGTCCAGACTTTCGCCAGAACAGTAGGCTGCCATTGCAAGATACACATGCGCCGAATAAAATTCAAAGTTCATTTGTTCGTTTAAAGCTTCAGCTAATTGATCATTCATCACTTATGCACCTCTTCTTTTTCGGAGTTGCCTCTATCTTAACACAAAAAAGGAGGGCGGCAAAAGCCGCCCTCCCTATATTTATCCAATTAATTTTTTCAATTCCTTATAAAGCTTCTCGGCTGACGGAGCGCTGACCACCTTAGACTTCACCACGGCAAAACATTCATGCCTGCATGTTTTGCAATTTCCGAGACAATCGGACTTCTTCATCTTGATGTCGGGAAACTTATCCTTCATCGCCTTGTAAACTGGCTTCGTCCCATTTTTGAAATTTTTGGTGCAATATTTGATCTTCAATAGGTGTGTCACCCCGCTGCCGCAATGGCCGTATGATTACGGTTGGCACTTTTGTGTACACACGCAATCGTCTGCTCAATCCAAAAGGCTCCCTATCAAATGATAGTAATAATCATTACCGTTGTCAATAGCCGCGGGGCGGCGGCCAAGCTTATTTTTTCAATAATTGTACGCCTCGCTGCAGCTGGGTATCTTCCTTCTCCAGCTTTTCCTTGAGCAGCTCGACTATTTTGTACGCCGTCTTGTCATTGAGCGAGCCGGTAACGTCCAGCTTCTCTGCCTTCTGAAAAGCGCGCATCGCCGCCTCCGTCTCATCATCGAACAGGCCGTCTTTGCCGACGGGCACATAGCCGAGCTCCTTCAGCATCGATTGCAGCGTCTTGACGTCTTCGCCGTAGCTGCCGTTTTTCAGCTCGCTGCCGACCGGAAGCGGACGCAAGCTTGCAAATGCAGGCAGGCTGACAACCTCATTTGGCATGACGCCAACTTTGTGAATCCACGTGCCAGCAGGCGTTTTCCACTGCGCCTCGGTCAAGCTGAGCACTGAGCCGTCTCTAAATTGCTCAAATGCTTGTACGACGCCTTTGCCATACGTTTTCTCGCCAACGACCGTTGCTCCCGCCGACTCCTTAAGAGCGGCGGTCAACACCTCGCTGGCGCTTGCCGACTGGCCGTTCACCAGCACAACGATAGGGATCGTCCACTCTTCTTTTTGCGTCGATTTATAAACAATCGGGTTGCTTTCTTCCTTATATACGACCTCTAGAATCACTTTCCCCTTCGGAATGAGCTTGCTGCCAATCGCAATCGTCGGCTGCAGCAGGCCGCCCGGGTTGGAACGAAGATCCAGCAGCAGCTTCGTCATGCCCTGTGCCTTCAGCTTCTTTACCGCTTCATCAAACTCCGTAGCCGTCTTCTGGGCGAAGCGGCTAATCGTAATATGGCCGATACCAGCCTCCAGCATCTCCGAGGTTACGGTGTAAACCGGAATCGCTTCACGCTTAAGCGTAATCTCGATAGGCTCCGTCTGGCCCGGGCGCTGCAGCGTCAGCGTCACCTCGGTACCTGTCTTGCCGCGCATAAGCCCGATAAGATCCTGAAATTTAGAATCCTTCGATTCCTTGCCGTCAACCGCCATAATGATATCACCAGACTTGACGCCTCCGCGCTCTGCTGGCGCACCCGGCGTCAGCCCAGAAATAACGAATTGGCCATCCTGCTCGCGCACCTCGGCCCCTATTCCGGAAAATTCGCCTTCATACCCTTGCGTATAGGCATCGCCCTGCTCCTCGATCAAATAGCGGGAGTACGGATCTTCCAGCGATGCTACCATTCCCTCAGAGGCGCCATTGATCAAATCCTCGCCATCCGCTCCATTTAAATATTTATCCATAATGGTATTGTAGGATACCGCAAAGTTCTGAAATGCCGGCTCCTTCAGCATCGGATACCGATGCCCCATCCAGAGCCATCCCACTGCGAACCCGGCAACCATAAATAAAATAGCCCCAACTAGGCCAATTAACAGCACTCTGCGCCGTGCAGCAGCATGTGTAAAATACCTCAACTCGTCATCTCCCCAGGTTCAACTCTCATCCGCTTTCTTTACTGTATCTTATTGAAGGGGGATGGAGCAAATTTTCAAAAAAGAACCCGCCGCTTCTCACGTGCCGAGGTGAGACAGGCCTCAATAACCGCTGTTCCTGCTATCGCATCCTCAGGACCAAACAGCGGCTGTGCCTCGCCCGCGGCAATCTGTGCGATTCTGTTGATTTGCATCACATAAGTGTTCAGGTTGAAAGGCCCTTCCTTACGCTGGCCATCCTCCGTATGTACGATAAAATAATCCTCTTCCCCCGGCCCAAAAGCGTTCGGCAGCTCAATCCGCCCCTTCGTTCCGAGAATTTCCAAGCGGTTGCGGTAAGCCGCCCACATGCCGCAGTCGAATACGAGGCTTACATCGTTTCCGAACTCCAAAACGCCAGAAGCCATCATATCTACCCCGCCATGCTCCTTGGAAAATAAACCATGGACGCTGGCTGCTACCGGCTCACCGTCCAAAATAAGCCGCGCTGCACTTATGAGGTAGCAGCCGATGTCATACAAGGAGCCGCCGCCCCATTCCGCGTTGTAGCGAACATTGCCTGTGTCTGCTGCATTATTGAAGGTGAACGAGCCTGTCATGACGCGAAGCTCGCCAATTTCGCCAGACGCGATAATCGCCTTAATCTGCTCATAGCGCGGATGATGGCGATACATGAAAGCTTCCGCCATAACGATGCCTGCCGTCTGGGCTGCCTCCGCCATTTCCCGGGCATCCGCTGCCGTGACCGCAAATGGCTTCTCGCAAAGCACATGCTTGCCAGCTCTAGCCGCTTTAATGGCCCATTCCTTATGTAAATGATTCGGCAGCGGAATGTAGACCGCATCGATATCTGGATCAGCGAGCAGCTCCTCGTAGGAGCCGTACGCTTTTTCAATGCCTAACCGCTCTGCTGCTTCAACAGCCCGTTCCAAGCTGCGGCTTGCAATCGCCACTGCCTCGCCTCGCTCCGCCTGCTGAATGGCTGGAATCATCGTATGTATAGCAATGCTCGCACCGCTTAAAATCCCCCATCTTAGCTTCATCCCTGTCCATTCTTTAACAGCCCTTTCTATTATACAAGAAAAGCGGTAGATCGCTTGTACGAATGGCGATTTTTCGCTACAATCAACCTAGCTTATGTACACGATAAAGAGGCTTGGAGAGGGGAACATATTGCCATTATGTATAAATTAATTGCAATTGATGTAGATGATACGCTGTTGAACGATGAACTCATTGTGACTGAAGGAACGAAACGCGCCATGGAGGAAGCTATCGCGAAAGGCGTAACGGTGACGCTGGCTACCGGAAGAATGTACGCTTCCGCCAGACAAATTGCTGAGCAAATCCAGCTCAATGTGCCCATCATTACGTATCAGGGGTCGCTTGTAAAAACGCTGCTGGACGGCAAGGTGCTGTATGAGCGCAGCGTGCCTACCGATGCAGCCAAGGAGCTGTATGCTTTTACTGAAAAACATGGCCTGCATTTGCAGCTTTATGTCGATGACCAGCTGTTTGTGAAGGAAGCAAATGAGAAGGCGCTAATGTATTCGCGCCTATCCAAAATCCCTTATACGGTAGCACCAGATTTCGAGGAGCTGCTGGAGCAGCCGAATACGAAAATGCTGATTATCGATGAGCCGGACTATCTCGATGAAATTGCTGAGCAGCTCAAGGCGCTTATCGGCGACCGCGTGCATATTACGAAATCCAAAGCTCATTATTTAGAGTTTATGCATAAAGAAGGAACAAAAGGACATGCGCTGCGCTTTATGGCTGAGCATCTTGGCTGCACGATGGATCAAACGATTGCAATCGGCGATGCGTGGAATGATCACGAGATGATCGAAGCGGCTGGACTTGGCGTAGCGATGGCTAATGCGATTCCGGCTCTGAAAGAGGTTGCGAATTATGTGACGCTTAGTAATAATGATGAGGGTGTTCGTCACGTATTTGAAAAATTCGTTTTAAACTCGTAAGGGATAGATATAGGTGAAATGGGATTCTTCGCTGCGTGAAAAGGTGGGGGTTACGATCGCCATTGCAGTTGAATTTCTTCGAATTAGCCGTGAACGGCTGAAATTCCACAGCAAAAGCGAGCACTCCGTTTCTCCACCCCCACCTTTTCACTCCGCTTCGACCCGCTCACCTATACACCCTTAAAGCGTTTACCGATTTTTTGGGGGCAATAAAACAAACCGTGAATCTGGCTCATTCAATAGCCAAATCCACGGTTTGTTTGTTGTTACAAGATTTATTACAATGTCTAATTACATTGTTAAGTGCAACTTAGCTTTTGATTGGAATTAAATACCCGCGAGCACTTGGTACCAGATGCCCTTTTTGGAATAGAGCGTCTTCTTTACCTCAGGCCAGCCGCCGAGGTAGCTGATGTCGAACAGCTGCTCAGGAACTACGTATTTACTCGCTGACTCCTTGGCTACCGTCTCATTTACGGGACGGAAGCCGTAATCGACAAGAACACGCTGGGCTTCATCGCTGTGCAAATAATGGATGAACGCTTCGGCCACCTCGCGAGTACCGTGCTTGTCTACATTTGAGTCTACAACCGTTGCCGGGTTTTCAATCAAGATTGTGCTTTTCGGCACAACGATATGATA
Organism: Paenibacillus liaoningensis; assembly: GCF_059609455.1. Lineage (NCBI taxonomy): Bacteria > Bacillati > Bacillota > Bacilli > Caryophanales > Paenibacillaceae > Paenibacillus > Paenibacillus liaoningensis. Next base: position 180,295 of record NZ_JCAALU010000015.1, on the reverse strand, counting down.
GTCCTTGCCCTGCTTAATGCGGGCGAGCAGCTCGTTCTCATACGTCACGATAACGTCGCCTACGCCGTATTCGAACGCCGCCATAGAAGCACGGCCGCTTTTATCGAGCGATTCCACGTTGGCATGGACAGCCTTGAGGAAGTTTTTGGCATAGGCCGGGTCCTTGGTGCCCGTCTCTTCCTCCGACTGCTTTAATCCCGCTCCATAAATCGCATTAATGTCCCATTGAGCGCCGCCAGATGTTTTCGGGTTCGGATAGACGACCTTCACTCCGCTGCGAGTGAGATCGGACCAATCCTGAATGTTCAGCGGATTGCCCTCACGTGTGCCAAGCACCACAATCGACTTGGTCACAAATTCGCCGTCCGCTTGCTCCTTCCAATTCGGGTTGATAAGTCCTGCATCGGCGATTTTGTTAACGTCGCCTTCCATCGCCAGCACGGCAACGTCAGCATTAAATCCGCCTATAATGGCCCGCGCTTGCGTTCCAGAGGCTTCATAGGATTCCTGAAATACAACCTTTTGTCCCGTTTGCTGCAGCCAGTAAGCCTGGAACTGCGGCAAAATTTCGGCGAAAGCATCCTTCACTATGGAGTATGCACCAATGACAAGCGTGACATCGCCGTTTGGAACGGAAGATTCCACCGCCGGATCACCCTCCTGCGCGTCGCCACAGCCCGCTGCTATAAGCAGCAGAGAGATGGCAAGCAGCAGGGCGAGCAAACGGCGGCTTGTTGTCTGAATAGCATTCATAATGGCATACAACTCTTTCTGCTCGATGTTTTCAAACCCAAGCTATTAGATATGAATTGGCATTGGATCTTCCTTCAGGCTGTTTTCCTGAATCCAGCTCTCTTGATCATTGAACAAATATGCCCGATGCACCAGCACATGAACGCGGTCGCCTGGCTGCAGCACATCCTTCTCCAGCGAACGGTAGGTGACGAGCTTAACCGAGCCTACCTCTAGCTCGACCAGCCACTCGCTGCCGCGGAAATGAATATGCTTGACGCTTGCTTCCAGCGCGGCAGATGCAAGGCGAATTTCTCCCGGCTTGCCGATTTCGATATATTCGGGACGGATAAGTGCCTTCGTACCAGGTTTGCCAGCGGCAGAGTCAAAGCCCTTCAGTGCGCCAACATCCTCGACAATCGTTGACTCCCCGATGAAGCTCGCTACGAATGGCGTCTGCGGGTCTTTATAAATCGCCCAAGGAGAGCCCTTCTGCTCCAGCTTTCCCTTGCTGATAATCATAATTTCATCGGCAACCTCAATCGCCTCATCCTGGTCATGCGTGACGAAAATCGATGTAATGCCGACGCGCTCTATCATTTCCTTGAGCCAAGTGCGCAGCTCTGTACGGATTTTCGCATCAATCGCCGCGAATGGCTCGTCGAGCAGCAGCAGTTGCGGCTCAGGCGCGAGCGCTCTAGCGAAGGCAACGCGCTGGCGCTGGCCTCCAGATAGCTGATGCGCATAACGGTGCTCAAAGCCCTTCAGCCCTGTAAGCTCAACAAGCGTCATGACACGCTCACGGATTTGTTCTTTCGTTTGCTTTTTGACCTTCAGCCCGAAAGCGATATTATCATAAACGGTCATATGCTTGAACAGCGCATAATTCTGGAACACAAAACCGATTCCGCGCTCCTGTGGCGGCAAATCATTGACGCGCTTGCCATGGAACACAATATCGCCAGAGGAAGGCGACTCAAGCCCTGCCAGCATGCGGAGAATCGACGTTTTGCCACCGCCGCTCGGCCCTAGCAGGCCAATAAGCTGGCCTTTCTTAATATCGAAGCTGACATCCTGCACCGCATGAAAATCCCCGAAGCTTTTGTTTAAATTACGGACTTCAATATGCATGGCTTAATGCACTTCCTTTCGTTTCTTGGCCCATTCCATTAATAGCAGCAATCCTACGGAGAACGCCGCAAGCACGAGTGCAACCCCGTTCGCAGCTACAACATTAAAGTTCTCCACATCTTGATACACGAGTGTCGTTGCCGTCTGCGTCTTATTCATAATATTGCCGGATACGACGAGCACGGCACCAAATTCGCCAAGCGAGCGGGCAACCGTAAGCACAACACCGTAAATGACGCCCCAACGAATCGACGGCCACGTTACCTGCCAAAACGTATACCACGAGTATGCGCCAAGCGTAGAAGCCGCTTCCTCCTGCTGGGCCCCGATTTCCTGCAATACGGGCAGCACCTCGCGCACCATGAGCGGGAAGGTGACGAACAGCGTTGCGAGCACCATGCCTGGCAAGGCATAGACGATTTTAAAGCCCGACGCTTCAAAAAAAGTTCCAATAACTGTACTTGGTCCAAGAATAAGGACAATCATTAAACCGCCGATAACAGGCGATACTGCAAACGGCAGATCGACCAAGCTGTTCAGCAGGCGCTTGATACGCGGCCCAATCCATTTTGCCCGTACCAGATAAAGCGCAAGCATAACGCCAAACAGCGTATTTAATGCGGTTACAATAACGACAATTAATGCAGTCATCTTAAGGGCATGAAGCGATTGCTGCCTTAGCAGCCCTTCAGTAAAGCCGCTCCAGCCCTCTGCCCAGGACCCGCGCACGATTTCGACAAGCGGTATGATGAGTAGAAGTATAAATACGACATAAGTGAGCGTAATCCATAGTTTTCTCATTGGCCCGGCCTCCTGGATTGAATCAGGTTAACCGTCCACAAAATGACGAAGGACAAGGTGAGCAAAATTACGGAAACCGCCGCCGCTCCTTGCGGATTATCGCTTTCGATTTCCCCAAAAATATAAACCGATGCAATGAGCGTTTTGCCAGGAATGTTGCCTGCTACAAGCACAACTGCCCCAAACTCGGCTATGCCGCGCGAGAACGCCAGCATCGCTCCGCTAATAATACCCGGAACCATCGACGGTAAAATAATGCGGAAAAACGTCAGCGCCTTCGATGCTCCCATCGTATAAGCCGCTTCTTCCTCCGAGCGATCCAGCTCCTCCAGCAAAGGCTGTACGGCGCGGATGACGAATGGGAAGGTGACGAACACCATCGCGATAATAATCGCTGGTTCATGAAAGACGATATCGAAGCCCAGCTTCGTCGCCAGTCCGCCAACAAAGCTGCGAGGGCCCAGCAGCAGCAAAATCATTAGCCCAGCAACCGCCGTCGGCAAAGCAAAAGGCAAATCGACGAGCGAGTTGAGAAATCTTTTCCCGGGAAATTTATAGCGAATAAGCACCCAGCCAATCATCGTTCCGAGAAAAATGTTGATTATCGTCGCAATAACGGCAAGCCTGACGGTGAGCAGTACCGCTTTCCACGCCAGAGGATCGCTTACGCTTTCCCAGAACGGCTGCCAGCCAAGCGACAGCGATTGCGTGTAAATGCCGAATATCGGAATAATAATCAGGATAATAAAATAAAGCATAACCGTACTTCGGAAGCCGAAGCTCCACCATTTGTTTCGAAACATAGCATTCACGTTGACATTACCCTCCAGACCATCGACTCGTGTCGTAGGTGAAACCACAGACGAAAAGCGAAAAGTAAAAATTGCAAGGTGAAACGGTTATCGCCATCCTTTGGTGGCGCGGCGCGTTTCATTCCGAGAAATATAGAGAAAGGATAGCGTTACGACATCCTTTCCTATATTTCAAGGTGAAACGGCTATCGCCATCCTTTGGCGGCAAAGCTACCGTTTCACGATGAAATATAAGCTCATTATAATTGTGAAACTTATAAATGCTTATATTTCAAAAAAAGATAATCCCTATTAACAAACTTGGTATTATCAATTTAGCAGATCATATTAGTCCAAGTCAATGCTAAATTGGCCTTTTGTTTGTGGAGTTCAATGGATTGCTGGAAATATAGTCTGCACTGCGTGAAAGGCTTGGCTTACGATCGCTGTTCCCTTTGATTTCTTCGATTCCGATGTCTCAAAAGGATTCCTCCGAAAATAGCTCCTTCGAGTTATTGCCAATTTTGATGTCTGGACTATAGTCGTTCTGAGAATTATCGTTTGCTTGTGCTTGTTAGTTGTACCTGTAGGAGTTGCCGGTGCTGCCGGCTATGTGTATACAATGAATGATGTCATGTCGCTTTACGATAAAAATACTCCTTCTCTGCAAAATGTTCAGGCTCTCCCTTACGATTCGGGCAAGCCTACAGTAGCCGTTCTTCTCGCTGCGGAAGTTACCGAGGTTTTTGATTTCCTAGTGCCCTATGAAATGTTCGCGATGACGGAAGCCTATAACGTGTACGGAGTTGCACCCGACCGTGGTATCAAGTCATTAACAGGGGGCCTTGATGTTATGCCGCATTATTCATTCGAAGAAATGGACCATTTGCTGAATGGGAGTCCGGATATCATTGTCATTCCATTCATGCCCATGTTGGACGAAAATAAATATGCCCCCGTTCGCGAATGGATAAAAAAGCATGCAAGCGACCAAACGATCTTGCTATCCATCTGCAATGGAGCGGAGAACTTGGCTGACACCGGCTTGCTGAGTGGCAAATCTGCTACGACACATTGGGGTGATATTGGCAGGCTGATTAAGACGTATCCCGATATTGACTGGAAGAAGGATCAGCGCTATGTCCCTGTCGATCATATCGTGTCCTCAGCAGGTCTTACATCCGGTATCGATGCAACGTTGTATGTGATCTCGCAGCAATTGGGAGAGCCCGCAGCCGCAAAGGTAGCTGCCGAAATGAATTATCCATCCTACACCTATGTGCAAAATCCGGAAATGGATCCTTTCTCAACAGGACTTAGTGATTTAACATATGTAGTTAACAATGCTTATCAGTGGAATAAAGTTAAAGCGGGCGTCCTATTATACAACGGTGTTGATGAATTAGCATTGTCAGCGGCATTCGACACTTATTCGGCATCCGGGACGACGAAGACGATAACGGTATCCAGCTTTAATGAACCAATCATTTCCAAACATCATTTGACTCTGGTTGCCAGAAACGCAATAAATCGTGCGCCGAAGCTGGATAAAATGATCGTTGTCGGATCGGAAGCCCAAACTGAAGCGGAGCAGGACATCGAACTCTGGAGCTCCGGCAACAAGGACACGCCACTACTCATGCTGCATGAAGGCAAAGCTGAACAGTTTGCTATGGAGTCCGCCTTTGAAGACTTGGCAAAGCAAGAAGATGTGCGTACAGCCCAATTCGCCGCCAAACGTCTGGAATACCGCGCGACCGAGCATCTAAACCTGCAAGGGGCTTCCTTTTCGTTTGAGGCATTCGCCGTCCCTGCCTTCATTATGCTTCTTTCCTTGCTGGCAGCTTATTATATAGACAGACGATTTTTTGCAAAGAAAACAAGACAGCAGAAATAAGCCCACCCTATTGAAATAAATCTCATTAGCATGATTGTTACAAAGCTTTGTGCCTTCGTTATATACTTCATTAAGCGCTAAAAATTTCGGCTTTGAACCGCTTCAGATAACGGCAAAAACGCCTTATTCATTATCCCCATCAGATGGGTTTATGAATAAGGCGCTTTTTTCAAAAATTTGAAAGCAAGGCGATTTTGTTTTATTCGCCCTCAATATAATAGACGCTATCGCCTGCTTCTATCTCGGCTTGGCCCTGCGTCAAATCCGTCATCCACGCGATAAAAGCTTCCGCCTCCGGCTCCACCGGCAAACAGCTGACGATGACGCGGTCGGTAAACGCCGTGCCGCCTACGCGTATGCCACGGCCGTGCAGCTCGTTCTCCAGCTTGCCATACCAAGTATAGTCAACGGAAACCCGCACCTCGCGGTGCAGGACGTTGACGATCTCATCGGCTGCTTCGATTCCGGCAACTGCGCCGTCCGTGTAAGCACGGACGAGTCCACCAGCGCCTAGCATCGTCCCGCCAAAATAGCGGGTGACGACGACGGCGATATTTTTGAGACCCTTGTGCTTAATGACCTCCAAAATCGGCTTGCCCGCCGTGCCGCTAGGCTCGCCGTCGTCAGACTGCTTCTGGAATTGGTCGCGCTCCCCCACCATATAGGCGGAGCAGTTATGCGTCGCGGTTTTGTGCAGCCGCTTGATTTCGTCAATAAACTGCACCGCTTCTTCCTCGGTCTCTACCGGCTTTGCATAGCCAATAAATCGCGAGCGCTTGATGACAATTTCGGCGTGGGCCTGCTGCCTAACCGTTCGGTAACGTTCAAGCTTCATCAGGAATGCTGCCTGAAACGACGCCTACAGGCGCGCTTCCAGCTCCGCTTTCTCCTTCTCGTAGCCCGGTTTGCCCAGCAGCGCGAACATGTTTTTCTTGTATGCTTCTACGCCCGGTTGGTCAAACGGATTTACGCCGAGCAGGTAGCCGCTGATGCCGCAAGCCTTCTCAAAGAAATAAACGAGGTAGCCGAAAGTGTATGGCGAGAAATCCGCAATGTTGACGATAAAGTTAGGAACTTGTCCGTCAGTATGCGCAAGCAGCGTGCCTTCAAATGCTTTTTTGTTGACGAAATCCATCGTTTTGCCCGTCAGGAAGTTCAGGCCGTCCAGATCCGCATCGTCATGGCCGATCGAAATATGCTCGGACACTTCTTTCACTTGAATAACGGTTTCGAAAATGTTCCGGTTGCCCTCTTGGATGAACTGGCCCATCGAGTGAAGGTCTGTCGAGAAATCAACAGAGGAAGGGTAAATCCCTTTGTAGTCTTTACCTTCGCTCTCGCCAAACAGCTGCTTCCACCACTCCGATACGAAGTGAAGCGAAGGCTCGTAGTTCACGAGAATTTCAGTTGTTTTGCCTTTGCGATACAGCGAGTTGCGGGCAGCCGCGTATTGGTAGGCTTCATTTTCAGCCAGATTCGGGTTGCTGTATTCTTTGGCAGCATCAGCCGCACCTTTCATGATTGCATCAATATCAACGCCAGCTGCTGCGATTGGCAGCAAGCCTACAGCTGTCAATACGGAATAACGGCCGCCAACGTCATCAGGAATGATGAACGACTCGTAGCCTTCTTCGGATGCGAGCTTCTTGAGCGCGCCTTGCTGTTTGTCCGTCGTTGCATAAATACGCTTGCGGGCAGCTTCCTTGCCGTATTTTTTCTCCAGCAGTTCACGGAACAGACGGAAAGCGATCGCTGGCTCAGTCGTTGTGCCGGATTTGGAAATAACGTTGATTGACCAGTCGCGGCCTTCAAGCAGCTGCGTCAAATGCGTCACGTAAGTGGAGCTGATGTTGTTGCCGGCAAAAAGCACTTGCGGCGTCTTGCGCTGCTCATGCGGCAGCAGGTTATAGAAGGAATGCGACAGCATTTCGATCGCTGCACGCGCGCCCAGGTAAGAACCGCCGATGCCGATGACGATCAGCACTTCGGAGTCCGATTTGATTTTTTCAGCCGCTTGCTTAATGCGGGCGAATTCTGCTTTGTCATAATTTTCAGGAAGGTCAATCCAGCCCAGGTAGTCAGAGCCTGTACCCGTGCCGTTATGTAGTTGGTCATGCGCAAGGCGAACTTGCTGCGTCAAGTTGTCGATCTCATTTTGCCCAATAAAAGTTAGTGCTTTGCTGTAATCGAAATGTACCGTTTTACTCATAAACAAATAAGCCTCCTTAGGAATATAAACAGCATCTCAGCCGTTTTCAAAATATTGTACGACTAACGGCGAGGCTCAAGCTCCCCCACTGATAATCAACATCATATATAGCGTCAAAATCTACAATATCGGATTTAAACTATAAAAACAAGCTTATAACAATGAAATCTTGGTGAAGAAACCGTATAATGAAAGGAAAACGCTAGCCATGGGAGGAACCTTTTGATGAAAACAGCAGCATTTATCGGACTTGGTGTAATGGGTATGGGAATGGCGGCGAACCTGCTGCGCAAAGGCTACAGTGTCACCGTGTACAACCGTACACCCGGAAAAGCGTCAGCGCTTATCGAGCTTGGCGCCACAGAAGCCTTGACTCCAGCTGAAGCAGCCGCTGGCAATGACGTTGTCATTACGATGATCAGCAATGATCAAGCAGTGCGGGACGTTTATTATGGTGAAAATGGGATTTTCAGCGCCGTCCGTTCCAGAACTGTACTTATCGACAGCAGCACTATCTCGCCAAGCTTGGCGCGCGAGCTAGCGGCAACCGCAGAACAGAAAGGAGCCTCGTTCCTTGATGCTCCGGTTACAGGCAGCAAGCCGGCAGCCGATGCGGGAACGCTTGTATTTATGATTGGCGGCAGCAAGGCGGTGCTCGACGCCAATGACGACATTTTGCTGGCAATGGGCGGCAAGCTCATCTATATGGGACTAAACGGCAGCGGCTCCATCGCCAAGCTGGCGCATAATACAATTGTCGGCATCAACGTTGTGGCCCTGACAGAAGGCATGGCGATTGCCGCAAGCGGCGGGCTCGACAGCAATGCGTTTCTAGAGCTGGTGCAGGCCGGCAGCGCATCGAGCAAATCCGCTGAGCTGAAAGGCCCTAAGCTGATCAATGCCAACTACGATGTGCAATTTTCACTGGAGCTGATGCTCAAGGACCTCAAGCTGTCCTCCGTGCTGTCAGACAGCCTGCGTGTGCCTACCCCGCTGCTTGAGTCGGCGAAGAGCATGTTCCAGGTCGGCGAGTCGATGGGGCTGAGCGAGCTGGATATGTGCGCCGTAGCGCAAGCTTACGAGCAGTATATCGGGCGCAAGCTCGGCGGCGGCAGCCTGTAGGCCTCTTGCGTGCCAGGCTTGCCTTATATATTCCTTTGATTATAAAACCGGGTACGGCTTGTCCTTCTAAAGAGACATGCCGTACCCGGTTTTATTTTTGCAAGGCGAAGCGGTCATTCGCTCCTCCTTAATAATATGGCGATATCATCAAATACACGACAACACCCGTAAAGCTGACGTAGAGCCAGATGGGCATCGTCCATCTCGCGATTTTGCGGTGGCGCTCCACCTGCATCGAGAGGCCTCTGGCTACAGATATGAGCGCCAGCGGCACAACGACGATTGCCAGTAAAATATGCGTGATCAGCACGAAGAAATAAATGTTTTTCAACGCCCCTTCACCGCCGTATTTCGTCGATTCCGTCAGGTAGTGGTAGGTCACATAGGACACCAGAAACAAGGTCGTCGAGACGAACGCCGCTCCAATAAAACGGCGATGCAGCTTGATGTTCTTTTTGATTATCGCAACTAATGCGACGACCAGAGCAATAAACGTAAAGCAGTTAAAAATCGCATTGAGCAGCGGCAGCAGCTTCACATTAAAGCCAAGCTCCCCGTCATAGGCCGGCAGAAAAAACAGCACCGTCACAAGCCCTACGATTACAACGGTCAAAATCGCAATCAGCGGCGTATAGTTTTTGTCCGGCAGCAGTTTAAGCGACTGCTCCTGTTCCCTTTTATTCATCGCTTCTTCCTCCTACAAATATGCTTCATCCTCAAGGTGAAACGGCTATCGCCGTCCTCTGGCGGCGTGGCGCGTTTCAGTCCGCGAAATATAGAGAAAGGATGAAAAATCATATACTTTCCTATATTTCAAGGTGAAACGGCTATCGCTGTCCTCTGGCGGCGTGGCGCGTTTCAGTCCGCGAAATATAGAGAAAGTATGGTGAAATCATATACTTTCCTATATTTCAAGCGGAAAACAACAGCTTCCTTTCCGATTATGCCATGCCAAAGGAAGATTTTTCAGACGTTTATGTCACAAAAAATCGAATTCTGGGCATGAATTAGAAAAGTTGACACATATGAAGCTCGATCCGGGGACAATGCTGCTTATACCGAATGAAGCTCCCGATAATCCTGCGGGGTCAAGCCGTACACCTTCTTGAATACTTTGATAAAATAAGGCGCATTCTGGTAGCCGACTTTACTGCCGATTTCATAGATTTTCAGCTTTGAGTTGCGGAGCCAATAGGCTGATTTCTCCATGCGAATCCGCTGAATATAATCGCTCAAGCTTTCATCGGTTGCCGCCTTATACACTTGAGAGAGATACACGGGATGCAAAAAAACATGCTCTGCGATCATCGTCAGGGAAATCGTATGTGCAAGCTGCTCGTCAATGAATCGCTGCACCTTCTTAATGAGCCTGGATTGGCTGCCCATTGCCTCAGTCTCAAGCGCGCTGCGCATGTTCTCCGCCAATCGCATCAGCTTATCCCGCAGCTGCCGCTGCTGTCTTAAAGACTCGAATGCCATCATGTGCTGTTCCTCTATTTCCAAAAAGTCAAACAAGCCATACCCGCTTTTATGCGCAATAAAGCTAAGTGTGCCTGTAACGGCACAATAAACCTCCAATGAATGCTCCGCAGAGCCATCAAACTCGGTCTCAAGCTCATCGAAAATCAAGCCCAGCTTCTCCATAAAGGAATCCCATCTCCCCGACTCCAGCAGATCTGGCAGCAGCGGCGGCTCATACAAATGCTTGAATGTACGGACCGGCGCCAGCACACGCTGCTCGCCGAGCGAGAGAAACAATCCCCTGCCAGCGCCAATATGCTTGAGATAAGCCGTCAGCGCCAGATGATAGGAGGATGACAAATGCTCGGGAAACGGCCCCCAAGCACTAATGACAATCGAGATTGACCCCTTCAAATATCGCTGCACCTGCTCCTGTAAATATAGGCAGCGACGCATAAGCTCCTGCTCCGCCATTGCGCCAGCGATGCTGCTGCTTCCATCCAAAGCCTGCACCACTACGGCCAAATAGTCACGTGAATCGCTGCACATCCATATTTGATAAAAATCGCTGAGCACCTCCTCGGCAATATTGCCGACCGCATATTCGAGCAAAGCCCGATCATTGTGCCCATATTGGAAAAAAGGCTCCTCCAAACGGATTAGCAGCAAACTGGCAGCATGCTCCAGCGAGAAAGGAAGCGCGAGCTTCTGGAGCCTCTTTTCTAAAGCAACTGGTGTGATCGCCCGATTTTCGAGCAAATCAATCAGCAAATTCCGCTGCAGCAGCGGCAAATTTTCCCGTAATGCCCGCTGTGTGTTATCACGCGAAATGGCTGCTTCCTTTTCCTTCTGTACAGCCAGCAGCACCTTCTTAACTGCGCTAATCAAATCCTCGTCATTGACCGGCTTGAGCAAATAATTAGAGGCGCCGCTAGTCAGCGCTTGCTTGGCATATTCAAATTCGGCATAGCCTGTCAGCAAAATGACAGCGGTCGAGCCTGACGATTTGCGCACGCGCTCCATCAGTTCTAAGCCGGAAATGCCCGGCATCCGTATATCCGTAATCATCAGATCAATGGAGCATTTGCGCATAATGGCCAGCGCATCCGAAGCTGAAAAAGCTTTATGAATCTCAATGTCGGCCATACCGTATTCAAGCAGTGTTGCCGCAACTCCTTCAACTACGGAACGCTCATCATCAACGATCAAAAGCTGGTACATGGCCGAATCTCCTTTTTTCTCCCGACATACTTACAGCGTCCTGTGCAGCCTTCATTCGCTCACTCATACACTCCCGCTCGCTCTCACTCGCGTTCGCTTGGAAGGGCACTCCCACCGTATCGTTGCGCGAAGGCCACCTTCAGCGGACTGCTCCAGCGTGAGGCCCGACGTTCCGCCGTATTTATGAACAAGCCGCTGATGGACGTTGCGCAGGCCGCAGCTCTCGTCCAGCACCGCATTAGAGCTGATTTTCTGCCGCAGCAGCCGCAGTTCCTGCTCACTGAGACCCACACCATCATCTTCACATACGATTTCATATCCCTGCTCGCCGATTAAGCCAACTACCCTAATCATCCCTGCCCCTTCTCTCGGCTCTATGCCATGAATAATGGCATTCTCAATAATCGGCTGCACGATTAGCCTCGGCAAATTGAGCTCCAGCATCGCATCCGGAATTTTTATTTGAAAATGGATGCGGTCCATTCTCATATTTTGAATCGACAAATAGTTGTGGATCAGCTTGATTTCCTCGCGCAGCGTCGTTTCCTGCTGATCTACATGCGTTGTATAGCGGTAATAGTCGCCAAGCTTGACCGCCATTGCCATTACCGCGTCCCGCTCGCCAATGCGCGTCATATTTTTAATAAAAAATAAACAATTGTATAGAAAATGCGGATTAATTTGCGATTGCAGCTGCTTCAGCGTAGCTTCTCTGGCATGCAGCTTCTCCGCATAGATGCTGTTGATTAAATGCTGGATTTGCTCGCTCATCAAATTGAACTGTTCAAATAAATAACCGAATTCATCATGCTTGCGGCTGCCAACACGTACGGAATAATCGCCCCTGCGCAGTCGCTTGGCGGCCAAATACAGCTCCCGGATCGGAACCTGCACATTACGATAAAGCAAAAACGCGGATAACACGCTAATAAGCAAGATTAAACTCAGCGATAGCCAAAACCAATTTCGGCTAGAGGTTATCGGGGTTAGAATGTTCTCCAGCGGCATGTATTCGATTAAATACCAGCCTGTAGCCTCCGACTTGGCATAAAGAATCATATACTGTTCGTTTTGCAGCGAGGCTAGAAAAGTCCCTTGCTTGACATCCTCCTTATTTTTCTCAAACAGAGGCAGCAGTTCATTAATTCGCTTCATGTCCGCTGTACGCGCAACGATGGGTGCTTCATTTTCATGATATAAAAACGGGTCGCCGGGGCTGTCCGCCTTAAACCGGGTCAGCATATCCGTAATATCTCTCGTATCGACCCGAATCTCGCCTACCAGATCAGCTTGCTCCAAATCCTCATAAACGAACAGCGGCTCCACAATTCGATAAACGAAAGCGTTCGGTATTCGGCTATTATCCTCTGCGGAATAAGTCCAGATGAAAGGCTTGAGCCCGCCTCTGTGCACCATATTGACGAATTTTTGCTTGTAGGAAATCGAGTTATGCGTACTGACTACTTCTCCTGAAAGGGGCGCAAATAACGTATAAGCACGCTCCAGGATGCCTGCCTTCCCTTTAATCTCCAAATCCTCCTGCACGCTCAGCTTTGCCTCAAACAGCTCGGAATCCGTGCTGGAGGGGGTCAGCGATATAAAGGTGCGTACTAGCGGCTCAATTCCTAAATTATTGACGGAGATCATATATTGATCGAATTCAGCATCTATCTGCTGTACAAAAAAAGAAAGCTTGTCCCCGCTGTTCTGCCTGATTTGCTCTTCTACAACATGAATGCTTATTTGGTTCGAATAGGAATACAAACCGACAATAGGGATGAGCAGCAGCCCCATAATGGCTAATATTTTTTTGAAAATATTTGATTTCTCCATTACGGAGCCTTCCTCCCTGAGCAAGAAAAGCGCCCTATTCCCCTCCTTAAGGGAACGGACGCTTTTGTTGTTTGCCTGATGTTAGATTGTTGGATGACTTATTTTTGAACAGCGGCATACCATTCATTAACCTCTTCGGTAATGGTGTCCCCAGCAGAAGCCTTCCACTGTGTGACGAACGTGTCAAAGGAATCAATCGGACTGCCGCCATAAATGATTTTATTAAACGTTTCCTTCTCGCTTTTGTTCAGGAAATCCCAACGCTTCTTGTAGGTTTTGGTCGGAGAGCCAATGTACAGATTAGGCATCGCATATTCCCGCTGGCTGTAGTTGACAGCACCCGCTGTAATGTTTTTATCCAGCCCTCTCGACTGCTTCTGCTCGAACGCCGTAGCCGGCTCCTTGCCGCTTGCCAAATCGTTCATCGTCTCCATAACCAGAGAAGGGATGCGGGCTCCATCAAACAGCAGGGTATACTTTTCAACATTCATAAGCGGCTTGTCTGCCGGAAACTTAGCTTCATCCCAGACTGGCTGCCCATCCTGAAGCATAAAATCATAGCCTTCTTTAAAGCCGTATTCAAACGGACTTGCCGGCTGCGGATTGCCCTGCTGTTCATATAACAGATTGGCATACATAAAAAAAGCTTCCGGATGCTTGAAGTCCTTATTAATTAAAATAACGCCATTGCCCGTACCCGATTTGCTGCGGCCAATTTTCCCTTCCGGTCCCGCAGGCAGCGGATATGCGCTGTAGTCGGCATTTTTATCCACCTCTTTAACCGCTGGCAGCGGCCAGCCTCCTGCCCAATACGGAGCAGCAACGATTCCCGCCTTGCCAGATGAAAATAATTCAGCCGCCTTGCCCTCATCATGCAATCCCGCTTCCTTGTGGATGTAGCCCTTCTCCATCCACTCCTTCAGCTTCGCAAGCACCGTCTTCACTTCGGGCGCAATCGAGCCGTATGCAAGCTTGCCTGTCGCGGCGTCCAAATTCCACTGCCCCGGCATCGCACCGTAAGCTCCGAACAGGAAATCCGCATCAGCGAGTCCCCATGTGTTCATGCCATTTTTCAAGCCAACAGCCAGCCCTACGGTGTCCTTCTTGCCATTGCCGTCTGGATCGGCATTCGTGAACAGCTCCATCATTTTTTCCATCTCTTCGATCGTTTGCGGCGCCTTCAAATTAAGCTTTTTCATCCAATCATCCCTGATCCATAAAACGGTATCATTATTGTTGGAGTAATCGAGAATCGGAATTGCGTACCGTTTGCCATCACGAACATAAGGATACCAGACTGTTTCGTCTTCCGCCATCGCTGATTTGTAGGCATCGCCCGCATACTTGTCAAACAGGTCGCCAACGTCAGCGAACTTGCCGGAATCAATTAAGGCGTCAATAACATCCTGGGAGCCCCGGTATTGAATAATATCTGGAAGATCCTCGTTTGCGGACAAAATCAAGCGGATTTTCGTATCAATCGCACTGCTGTCAGCCGTCCATAAATAATTGAGATCGATATTGAACGTATCCTTGGCCCACTGGACATGAGGATTATTGTTGATGTCCTCCCCGGCGCGAAACTTCACATCAGTGGTCATCTGGCGAACGATATTGATTTTAAGCGGCTCCTCGTATTTGCCCGCTTTCATCGCTTCAGCTGCGGCTTCCACAGCTTGCGGCTGCGATGCGTTATTTGACGCTTCCTCATTTACTGCCGATGAGCAGGCGGTCAAAGCAGTCATACCCAGCATTAAAGCGCTCAATAAGGCGGTCGTTTTTCTCCAGCTTTTATTCATCATAGATACTCCCCCTATTTAATGGCTCTATTCCTTCACGGAACCGAGCACAATCCCTTTAACGAAAAATTTTTGCAGAAACGGATATACGATAATAATGGGCAGCGTAGCAATAAAAATTTGCGCCGTTTTCACCGTCCGGTTCGACAGCTCCTTCATTTCATCCGCATTGACACTCATGCTGCTTAAGTCCCGCTGGACTACAATCGTCTGCAAAAGCGTAGACATAGGATACTTTTCGGCATGAGTCATGTAAATAAGTCCATCAAACCAAGCATTCCAGTGACCGACCATTGTAAAGAGGCCAATCGTTGCCAGTGATGGGAGCGATATCGGCAAATAAATTTGCCATAATGCGCGAAAGTGGCCCGCTCCATCGATAAACGCCGCTTCCTCCAGCGCTTTCGGCACCGATGTGCGGAAAAAATTCATCAATAAAATCGTATTATAAACGCTAACGGCTCCCGGAAGCACAAGTGCCCATACCGTATTGAGCAGCCCCAGCTTTTGTACGACGATATAACCGGGAATCAATCCGCCGCTAAACAGCATTGTAAATACGAAAAACCAGGCATATATATTTCTGCCCCTGAATTCAGAGCTCTCTTTAGACAAGGCGTAGCCAATCAGAATCGACAAGGAGAGCGCAATCGCTGTGCCAAGCACCGTTCGGATGATTGAATTTCCAAAAGAGCCGATAAAAAAAACATTCGTCAATGTAGACTTATAGGCATCTAGGGAAAAACCGATCGGCCACAGCTTTACCAAATTGGCATCGGCTGCCGCCGCGGTACTGAACGATACCGCAAGCACATGAAGGAGCGGTGCTATACACATGAAGGACAACAGGGCTAGAAAAGCAACGTTGAATGTAGAGAAAACACGATACGAAATTGAACGATGAAACATGCCGCTCCCCCCTTAAAAAATACGATAATTGGCCAGCTTGTAGGCAAGCCTGTATGAAATAATAATCAAAATAAAACTCACTAGCGATTTGAACACGCCTACCGCTGTGCCGAAGCCAAAATCGCCGCCTAGCAAGCCTACTCTGTAAACATAGGTGTCGATAATATCTCCTTTTTCATAAACAAGCGGGTTGTATAGATTAAAAATCTGATCGAAGCCGGCATTCAAAATGTTGCCGAGCGATAAGATCCCAACCACAATCGTAATGGGCAAAATAGAAGGGATCGTTATTGAAAGGGTCTGACGCCAGCGATTCGCTCCATCTATAAGCGCCGCTTCATAATATTCGGGATTAACACCCGCAAGCGCCGCTAGAAAGATAATGGTCGAGAAACCGAAATCCTTCCATACATCGCTGACAATAACCGTAAATCTAAACCAATTCCCATCTCCAAGGAAAAAAATCGGCTCGATCCCAAACACCGCAAGCAGCTGATTGACAAGCCCGCCATCTGTAGAGAGCATATCGAGCAAAATGCCCCCAAGAATGACCCAGGATAAAAAGTGGGGCAAATAGACGAGCGTTTGCACAAACCGTTTAAACAGCATTTTACGCACTTCATTGAGCAGCAGCGCAAAAACGAATGGAACAATGAGATGCGCTACAATTTTGATGCCCGCGATCAGCAGCGTATTCCATATCACTTGCCTTGCATCCGGATATTCAAACATCAGCTTGAAATTTTCCATGCCGATCCATTCGGAATCCAAAAATCCAAGCTGGGGCTTATATTCCTGAAAGGCCATAACGAGTCCGAGCATCGGCAAATAGGAAAAGATCAGAACAAGGACAATTCCCGGAATGAGCATGACGTGCAACGGCCAAACAAGCTTGAAATTCCACCTCCGCATCGCTCTTTGTTTCAATAGCTTCCCCTCCATTTAACCTTCTTCTTGTTTATTGTTAGCGGTTACAGAAGCTATTGTAGCTTTCTGGAGCAACGCGGAGATATAACAATGTTTTAGGATTCATGTTGCATAGTTAAGGAAACGTCCAGTGAGGATAATAATGAGGAGCAAGATGGAATGAAAAGGATGGAGGAGGATGGAGGAACGGTGATGGACAATCATGAACGACGACGATGAATGTCCATGAAAGACGATAAATGACCTTGAACGACTATAAATGACTATAAAGAAAAATGTACGACGAAAAGGGCTGCTCCGCATATGCGAAGCAGCCCTTTCCTTGATTTGTGATTCTTATTCGTAAATGTACGAGCAGCAGTAGTCCGCTACCGTCGCAACTTGAAGCTTGAATTTCGTGTTGGCAGGCACAGTGAACTCGCCTTTGCCTTGAATGTGCAGCCACTCCGTCTCGCCTGGAAGCAGCACTTTCAAATCACCAGCAAGAATTTCCATAATTTCTACGCAGTCCGTACCGAACTCGTAGTCGCCTGGCAGCATAATACCGAGCGTTTTTTTCGTTCCGTCCGCGAACAATACAGCGCGGCTTGTTACTTTACCGTCAAAATAAACGTTAGCTTCTTTGACGACCGTTACATTTTCAAATTGAGACATGGCGGGTATAATCTCCTTCTATTTCGAAAATTAAAGTACGGATTTCACTTTGCTTACAACGTTCTCAACCGTGAAGCCATATTCAGCAATGACGCGGTCGCCAGGTGCCGAAGCGCCGAAACGGTCGATACCGATAATCGTGCCTTGATCGCCAACATAACGCTCCCAGCCGAATGGGGAAGCCATTTCGATAGCAACGCGAGCTTTAACTTCAGGAAGCAATACAGAATCTCTGTAAGCTTTGTCCTGCTTCTCGAACAGATCCCAGCTCGGAAGGCTGACAACGCGAACTTGAATGCCTTCTTCTGCAAGAGCTTTCTGAGCAGCAACAGCCAGTTGAACCTCGGAGCCTGTAGCAATGATTTGCGCTTGTGGCTTGCCGTCTTTTGCATCGGATACAACGTATCCGCCGCGGCGAATGCCATCGCGAGCGTTATCTACAGAACCTTCAAGAATCGGCAGGTTTTGGCGAGTCAGAACAAGCGCTACTGGATTGCTTGTGTTCTCCAGCGCATAAGCCCATGCTGCGGAAGTTTCGTTGCCGTCAGCTGGACGAATAACCGTCAGGTCAGGAATGATGCGGATCGAAGCAAGCTGCTCGATTGGCTCATGTGTAGGACCGTCTTCGCCGACAGCAATACTGTCATGCGTCAGTACGTATACAACAGGAAGCTTCATCAGAGCTGCCAGACGAATAGCTGGACGCAGGTAGTCGGTAAATACGAAGAACGTACCGCCGAATACTTTCAGACCTGTATGAAGGGCAATACCGTTCATTGCAGCAGCCATACCAAACTCACGAACGCCGAAATAAATATTGCGGCCATCGTAGCTGCCTGGCTTGAACACTGGCAAGCCTTTCAGGTGAGTCATTGTCGAGCTTTCAAGGTCAGCGGAGCCGCCAACAAGGCTAGGAACATTTTTCGCTAGGCCGTTCAGGGCATTACCAGAAGCTACGCGAGTCGATACAGGCTTGTCTTCTGTTGTGTAAACCGGAAGGTCTGCATCCCAGCCAGCTGGCAATGAACCGGAAGTTGCGATTTCGAATTGAGCAGCAAGCTCAGGATTCGCTTTTTTGTATTCAGCAAACAAAGCATCCCATTTTGCATTGGACTCTTCGCCTTGCTTCTTCACTTCTGCGAAGTGTGCGCGAACCTCGTCTGGTACGAAAAATTGATTGTCTTCTTCCCATCCGTAGAACTGCTTAGTCAGCTTCGTTTCTTCAGCACCCAGCGGCGATCCGTGAGGACCTGCGTGTCCGCCTTTGCCGCCTTTGTTCGGGCTGCCGTAACCGATAACCGTCTTAACTTCGATCAAAGTCGGTTTAGCATGGTCTGTTTGCGCTTCTGCAACCGCTTTGGACAATGCATCCAGATCGTTGCCGTCTTCTACGCGCAGCACTTGCCAGCCGTAACCTTCAAAACGCTTCTGAACGCTCTCCGAGAAGGACAGGCTCAGTTCGCCATCAAGGGAAATATCATTCGAATCATATAGGACAACCAGTTTGCCCAGCTGCATGTGACCAGCCATGGAAGCCGCTTCATGCGAAATACCTTCCATCAAATCGCCGTCGCCACAAATGGCATAAGTATAATGGTCGATTACGTTAAAGCCTTCTTTATTGTAAGTAGCAGCAAGCTGTGCTTCTGCAAGCGCCATACCAACGCCCATAGCCACGCCTTGTCCCAGTGGACCAGTCGTTGCGTCAACGCCAGCTGTGTGGCCAAACTCAGGGTGACCCGGAGTCAGGGAGCCCCATTGACGGAAGTTTTTCAGTTCCTCAATTGGAAGATCATATCCCGACAGGTGCAGCAGGCTGTAAAGCAGCATGGAGCCGTGTCCGGCGGAAAGTACGAAACGGTCGCGGTTTACCCAAGTCGGGTTAGCCGGATTGTGAACCATGTTTTTAGCGAAAAGCTGATAACCCATTGGAGCTGCACCCATAGGCATGCCTGGGTGTCCAGATTTTGCTTTCTCAATCGCATCGATCGCAAGCGTACGGATCGTATCAATCGAAAGCTGGTCAACTGATTTTTGAGTAACTGTCATTAGCTTGTTTCCTCCTAAAAATCCATTCTGGTCTTCTTGTTTTAAGTGTTTCTCTCTCTTTAGAAGCATGGCAAGGTGAAACGGCTTTCGCCGTCCTCTGACGGCGCGGCGCGTTTCATTCCGAGAAATATAGAGAAAGGATGAGAAAATCATATCCTTTCCTATATTTCAAGGTGAAACGGCTTTGCCCGCCCTCTGGCGGCAAAGCTTCCGTTTCGAGGGTGAAATATAAGCCCATTTATAAGTGTGAAACTTATAAATTCTTATATTTTGAAAAAGCTACTTTCCTGCGGAAAGCCTGCATTTTTCAACATGCTTATAGGTGGTGCGCAATTGAACACAATGGCTTTGAACATTGTAACACCCGCCAGAGCAGTTTGCCTATTAAAAAATATTGATAAATAACCGCGAAAAACCTAATTAAATACGACAGTCTTATTATGATGAACGATAATCCGGTCCTCAATATGCCATTTAACTGCACGGGCAAGAACGACACGCTCAATCGTGCGGCCAATCCGCTTCAAGTCGTCCACATTGTCCCTGTGGCTAACCCGCTGCACATCCTGCTCGATAATCGGACCGCCATCCAGCTCCTCTGTTACATAATGCGCCGTAGCGCCGATAATTTTCACGCCGCGCTGGTAAGCTTGCGCATACGGCTTGCCGCCAACGAAAGCAGGCAAAAAGGAATGATGGATATTAATAATGCGATTCGGAAATTGCTCGATAAATTTCGGCGAAATAATTTGCATGTAACGGGCAAGCACAATAATGTCTGCTTTATCCGCAACGACCTCCATCTGCTTGCGCTCCGCTTCGGCTTTCGTATCCGCAGTGACTGGGATGTGATGGTAAGGAATGCCGAAGCCTTCAACCATTTCGCGCATATCCGGATGATTGCTGACAACCATGGCAATATCGGCGTCAAGATCGCCGGCTTTCCACTGCCACAGCAGCTCCATTAGGCAATGATCTTCTTTGGAAACGAAAATCGCCAGGCGCTTTTTGCGGCTTGCACGGAAAGTATGCCATTTCATATCGAAACGGTCGGCAACGCGGGCAAAATCCTCTACTAATACGGGCAGCTCCTTGTCGAGGTCAGCCAAATCGAACTCAAAGCGGATAAAAAACATTCCGCCCTCCGGGTTCATTGTGTACTGGTCGGACTGCACAATATTCGCTCCATGCTCATATAGAAAATGGGAAACAGCTGCTACGATTCCGGAACGGTCTGGGCAGGAAATGAGCATGCGAGCCCGTCCGCTCTTGGCGGACGGCTGCTGCGATATAGATGGTGATGACATGTATTTCAAACTTCCTTCCTTCAACTATTATCTTCATACTATTCATCATTTATAAATCTTTATATTTAGAGCACAGCTTTGCCTGCAAACCATGCTGTAATCCGTTGATTTATTTGCTCTTCCGTCAGTGCTGACGACAATACGCCGCCTTCAATAATGAGGTCGTAAATCCGCTCCATTGGCTCGCGCGGATCAGCTTTTCTCGCTTTGGCATCCGCCTTGAGCAGTTCCCATGTCGATAGCACGAATGCACGGTCAATGCCTTGCGGAGCAAAAAACTGCTGGAGCTTCGCAACATCCTCCAGAAAACTGTCGCCAAACCGCTGCTGGACTTCTCCGCGCAGCAAGGCGATTTCTACTTCGTACATCGGACGCTCCGTTTTCGCATCCTTGCCAATCCATGGCGTCTCCAATACGAATGGAAGCCCTTTAAGTGCCTCATGATGGACAATGGATTGGATGGCATCATAGCCCAAATATCCCGAGCCTATCGGCGTATGGCGGTCCTTAGCCGCTCCACGCGGATTTTTGCTGTCATTCACGTGGACTACTGCAACTCGGTTAAGCCCTACCAGCTTGTCAAACTTGTCCAGCACGCCGTCCAAATCATCAACAAGATCGTAGCCCGCATCATGCATATGGCATGTATCCATACAAATGGTCAAGCGGTTGTTGCTTTGCACCTTATCAATAATCGCTGCCAGCTCTTCAAAGCTGCGGCCGATTTCCGTGCCTTTGCCGGCCATCGTCTCAAGCGCAATATTGACATTCGTTTCCTTCGTGCCTTCCAGCACCGCATTCAGCCCTTCGGCGATACGGCCAATGCCATATTCAGCATCCTTGTCGGTATAAGCGCCTGGGTGCAGCACGATGTTTTGCACACCAATGGCAGCGGTACGGCGGATTTCCTCCTGCAAAAATTCAACAGCCAGATTATAAGTGCTGTCCTTGTAGGAGCCGAGATTGACGATATACGGTGCATGAACAACGATCTCATCAATACCTGCTGTTTGCATCAAAGCTTTGCCTTCTTCAATATATAGCGTGTCAATCGGCTTTCTTCGCGTATTCTGCGGTGCGCCGGTATAAATCATGAATGTGCTGGAGCCATAAGAAATGGCCTCCGTTGCTGCGGTCTGCAGCCCTTTGTCCGAAAATGAAACATGGGAACCGATTTTCAACATCGTTATATAACGCCCCTTTCGGTTTATCACACCTATTTTACAAGGAATGTCGAAATAAATCTAGGAATACGCTATAATTCATCCATGAGGTGAAAATTGGATATGAAATCAGCTCCTGATTGGTTTATGTATTTCATCATTTTCTGGGCAATCGTCATGGTCGTATTCATGGCAATTGGCGGTTTCTTTATGTTCCGCAAGTTTTTGAAGGTGCTCCCTCAGCGGGATGGCAAGTCAAAGCTCGATTGGCAAAATTATTGGGTGGACAGAAGCCGCAGCATGTGGACCCAGGAGTCGAAGCTTTTTCTTGATGAGCTGGTCGCGCCTGTCCCATCTGCGTTCCGAGATATAGCGAAACACTCCATAGCTGCAAAAATCGGTCAAGTGGCTATTGAATACGAAGCCAAAGAGGTCACAAGGGCACATTGTGTAGAAGGATACATACGAGCTACACCCAAAAGAGACTACAAAGTACTCGTTACCTTTCTCGAGAAGCAAGGCATTGATTACAGCCCTTTCAAGCATTTGCTCAACAAATAGCGTTTCTTAGGAGCTGCGGGGAAATTAGTACCCGCTTTTGTTGACAAAATCTCAACGGTTTTGGGAGTTTTGTCAACAAATTAGCGGTACTTTATTTCGTCGCAGTCTCTTAGTTCTATCATTAAACGATTAGCCT
Organism: Paenibacillus liaoningensis; assembly: GCF_059609455.1. Classification (NCBI taxonomy): domain Bacteria; kingdom Bacillati; phylum Bacillota; class Bacilli; order Caryophanales; family Paenibacillaceae; genus Paenibacillus; species Paenibacillus liaoningensis. The sequence goes on along the minus strand of NZ_JCAALU010000015.1, from coordinate 157,592 downwards.
GGCGCTGGCTGTTTAACGAGTCTTTCGTCCGTGTAAGAACATGTACGAGCACGGCGACGGCTCGCTCTGATCTCTTTTTTTTGGAACCTATTGCGATCAGATTTCGTTTATATTGCCAGGAGGTGCTTCACAATGACAAAAAATAATAAAACCAAAAAAAGCAGCTTGATGGTGACGAGCTCCCTATTAGTAGCAATTATGCTCGCAACCGCCGCTTGCTCAAGCAATAGCAATAATGCTCCCGCTGCATCCAGCAGCCCGGTTGCCACAGACGAGCAGCCAGCTACTGTATCCCCAACACCAGAGGAAAGCGCGGCACCATCACCGAGTGATGGCGGTAGCGTAACAGAGCCTGGCGAAGCGTCGCCAGAAAGCAGCTCAGGTACAGACACACCGACCGCCAACCCGGATTTGAAAACCGGTGAGGGTGTGTTCAATGGTCTTATCGACACCCACTCCATTGAAGTAGATACGCCAAACGGCACCATCGTTTTGCAAATTAATGATGAGCTGCTTGATGTCATTAATTCGCTGCCAGAGAAAAGTAAAATTAAATACCAATATGTTGAAAAAGATTTAGACGGCTTCACACAAATGTGGGCGGAGAAAATCGAGAAACAATAATCGAAAGCTGGTGGATGCATGCGGATCGCGGTAGCTGGTGGTACTGGTTTTGTCGGACAAGCATTGGTCAAGGCTCTTCTGGAGCGGCGTGATGAAGTATGGATCATTTCGCGCTCTGGACGAAGCCAAAACTCGCCTGTAGGAAAAGGCCTACACTATGTAACATGGAGCGAACTTGCCGAACATCCTCAAAAGCTGGAGGGAATTGACGCCATCATTAACCTTGCTGGCGAATCCATTAATCAAAGATGGACCGCCCAGGCTAAGCAGCGGATTCTAAGCTCCAGACTAACTGCTACCGCACGCATCGCCCAAATCGTCCAAGCTCTAAAAGGCAAACCGAAGGTTGTCGTTAATGCTTCAGGCATTTCAGCCTATGGGCTGTCAACTACCGAAACCTTTGATGAGTACAGTCCGACTGCCGTAACAGACTTTTTGTCTGAAGTGGTCAAGCAATGGGAAAAAGCTGCTGATGCGATTAAGGTAGAACGTCTCATTAAGCTAAGAGTAGGCGTCGTCCTGAACAAAACCGGCGGTGCTTTCCCATTAATGGCACTGCCTTATAAGTTATTTGGCGGTGGACGAATGGGCAGCGGGCAGCAATGGATATCTTGGATTCATCTGGAGGACATTGTCCGCCTCATCATCTTTTGCGTAGATCAGCCAAATGTGAACGGCCCAGTTAATGCTTCTGCTCCAGAGCCTGTTACGAATGACAGCTTTGGAAGAGCGATTGGCAAAGCGATGCATCGGCCCCACTGGTTCCCGGTTCCCGCTTTCGTCATGAAGGCTGCGGTCGGCGAGCTTGCAACACTGCTCCTTGATGGACAGCGGGCACTTCCACGTGTCGCCTTGGACAATGGATTTGTTTTCCGTTATCCGACTGTTGAGAGCGCCATGGAGCATATGTATAAAAAGTCCTAAGCCTGCGCCTTCCATCAGTTGCCTTGCTTCAATTCATATTTAGGACCATTTACCCCAGCTAGCTGGACGATGTCCCCTACTGAAAAAGGATAGGTTTTGTAAGCAATCATCGTTTGCCCGTTCAGCATGCTTCCATTCCGAGAGCCAAGATCTTTGATGAAGCAGCCTTTGTTGTCTCTATAACATTCAAGGTGAAGCCGGGATATTCCCTGCGCTTCGTCACCATAGCTGACCTGTTCGCCAATTCGGCCAATAGTAAATCGGTCATTCTCCCAAATAAGCCTCTGCCCTTGCCCTTCCCACTCCCTCTGGAGTGAGAATCCGCTATCGGCAGTGGGCTTTTTGTTATGCTGCCCTAGAAGTACCGTCGCTTCTTCTCTTCTAGTTGTTGCTGTTTGGGAGGAAACGCTCTTTTTAAACGGGGGCACAGCTTCCTCCGAATCAATTGATGATTTAGGATGTTGAACGTCGTCTTCCCCATTTTGAATGACTCCTCTAAATCGTGAACGGCTAAACTCTTCTCCGATTCTATCTTCCTTTAGGCTGTCTTCTTCTACTAATTCTGATTCTGATTCTGATTCAGCCATTTTGCTTTTTTTGAGCCATAGGGCTAGCAGTCCGGCAACACCAATAAGCGATAAACCTAGACATATGAACAGCAAGCTGCTGGAAGGAGCCGCTAAATAAATATAGCGCCATATACAAGCTACTGCTACAAAGATCATCGCGCTTATCAGCCATTTTCCTTTCCTAGCTGGCGCAGGCTCCTCCTCATTAAAGCTATATTGAGGCAGAGGTTCGACTTCTATATCCCAATCACCGGCGGCAAAAAAACGTTCATTTAGAGACTCTTGCATATTCGTTTCGCTTTTTTTAATATTTTCTATATCACGGCCAAACTCGCCAGCTTCTCCATAATGATTAGAGCTGCCATGATCAGCGGCCTTGTCCGGCCTCATAATGCCAGCAATATTAGCACTGCTAGCACTGCTAGCAGGATTTGGCCTGCTTGTGCTTGAAGCGGAAGCAGGAAGGCGATACGTACCCTCATACATTTTGCTAATACGTTCCAGCAATTGAGAACGAATCGTGCTGATCGTGGCATCTTCTCTGCTTAACAAGCGCAATAGATGCTGAAACTCCTCGCCATTTATTTCTTCTATATAAGAAGACCAGCGTATTGCCAGTGCTAGCAGGGAGTGAGTACAGTTTGAAGCAGCCTGGCCAGAATTCATCGATTTTAAAGGCATATAAACGAGAAAAATATCGCTTAGCTGCTCGCCGACAAATAGATATGACTCTTCCAGCAAGCAGCCTTCAGGGCGAAGCATATAATGGCGGCACTCATCCAGCGCTTCTATAATACCAAGCAGCACGGCATAAAACTTCACCATCGTCAGCGATTGTATCTGCAAGCGATGAAGAAGCAATTTTTTGCCGCTTATTCGATACCTGAACGTAATGAGCCCATCCAGTTCAAACCATTCAATGGGCAGCATATGTGGAATCGGGCCGCCTTGCAGCATTTGCAGTTCTACATCTTCAAGCTCTTGTCTGCGTATGCCTCCCTCGCGATCTATAATTAGCTCATGACCACGATTCATCGCATAATCTACAATAAAGTTCCCCATCGCTTCTCCCCCTTAGCTTGCAGCTCTATTAATAGGAACAGCTGAACTTAAGTTAAACAATTACGCTGCTGGACTTATGTAAGCATGAGCCACGCGGTTAATGCCCCGGGTACGACTGCAAGCATAAATGGAAAGGTGGTTCCCCCCGCTGCCCAGCCTCCAAGCTCCTTGCGTCTCGGCTCCGTACTTCGGTGCAGCAGCAGCAGCAAGCCACTCAACATCCTCCTGCTAAATGGCCTATTAAACAAGATTAGCAGCACACCAACTAAGCCTGCATACAAAATGGCATACATCATCATTTGCAGCACCATACTTGTGCCAACCCACATACCCAAAGCAGCGAACAGCTTAACATCCCCTGCGCCAATGCCTCTCGCCAAATGCAAAATGAACAGTGGTACAAAACCCGCAACTGCTCCGATTAGCCCCACCCACAATCCGCTCCAGCCTCCAGCAATAGTCTGATATAAGCAGCCTGCTGCAAAAAAAGTCACGGTCAAGCGGTTAGGGATAAGCATGGATCGCAAATCTGTCAGTAATGCAGTGATAAGCAGCATGGCTGCCGCTGCAAACGGTATGGTGAGCATAAGACTCTGCCTCCTTCTACTTATATGCTTTCCTACTTCTAATTTGATTTTTTCTCAACCTGGAAATGCATGGATGCTTGCTGATCTCCCGCTCCCGCTGTCAGCTCCCACATGCCTGGCGTCGTATTGCCCGATACTAGCCAGGTCCACTGCACAAATCCGTCGCTGCCCGCTGTCGCCTCGCCAAGATGCTTGGCCTGGCTTTGCCCACTTTTGTACATCACCTTTAATGAAACGGTCGCTCCCGGCTTTGTAAGCACGATAGCGGTTGCTTTGTGACCCGGCCTTAGCGGCACAGGCGATATCGATATAATCTGAATAGGAATATGATCGGGATCATTTTGCGCTGCTGTATCTTGCGCCGCCGCCGCGTCGCTTATCCATACCCGCTCTGAAGCCTGCTCTCTTAAAATCAGCTTTTGCCTCATGAAAGGAAGCTGCATTGGAAATTCATATTCCGCTTCAATAATCAAATAAGGCTGCTGCTTATTTTTCAAATCCGGCAGCGCCAGCCTTGAAAGCTTGATTCTAGCCTTCTCCAGCACGGCCTCATCTGCATTTTGACGGAGCAGCGGCTCTATCGCCCCTCTTCCAATTTCCGTTGCAGCCATATCTATAAGCGGTTTCCAATCGCCGCTTAAAGCAGAGGAAGCTAGTGTCCCTGCCGGATCAGGCAGCCACTTAGCAGCATCAGATGCCGCCGCGCTCCAATCTGCCAGCGGCATTTGTGCGGCACTAAATTCTGGTATAGATGCGGATACTTTCTGATAGGCCAGGTCTACAGGATATATATGCGCGGCAATTTGCCGGGCGGATTGCGAGGCAGCTGCCTGAAGCGCTATTTGGAGTGTGCATAAACGTATGAATATGATGAATACCATCAGCACAAGCAGAAGCATTGGCATAACTAGCGCTGCCTCCATAACGATGCTGCCGTGCTCCCCCTTTCGGCAATCAGTATGACCAGCCAATCGTCTGCGTCGTTTCATAGCGGCCATTCGTCACCCTTCCCTGCAATAATCCATAGTTTCGTAGCAGCTGCATAACGCCAGGCAGAAACCACAGCTGTGCAGATGTCCGCACCTCTCCTGTCACAGCTGTGGAAACGCCAGATAGAGTAACCCCGCTATTTTGCTCAATGACTGCAATCATTCTGGATACGGATGCTTCTTTATTGGCCCCACCATGCAGAAGCATAAAAAGCCGTAAATAATCCGTGTACGAAATTTCCACATTTACATATTTAGATAATGGGGCCGATCCCCGATCAGCAAAGTCGAGCATATCTTCCATCGTCTTCTCCAAGCCGTAAATAAGCGAACACGATAAAATCAAGAGGGGATGTCCAGCAGAGCGGCAAGTAGATAAGCCTTCCATAGTACGAATAGCCATACGCACGCTAAACAGCTCGCCATAAGCTGCGGCCACATTGCCTATGCGATTATGAAACCCATAAATCACATATTCGGCTTCTTGATTATGAAAGGTCAGCGCCCGCGAAAGCTCAGCGGTATCCCCATTTTCAAGCATCATCTTCAATTGCTGCGGGGCAAAAACCGAATATCGCTGCAATACATATTCGCCCAAATATACGGTATCTCTAGCCTGCTCCAGCATATCGGCTACTCCGCCGAACAAGCCATTAGAAAGCTCCGCAGAAGCTTCAGCCTGCGAATGGGCATCCTCGCTGAATGCTTTTGTTTCAGCATTTGAACCTTGCGCTGCGACTGTATTAAATTGCAAATTTCCTTTGTAGCGCTCTTCCAGCTGATTAAATAATGCCTGCTGCTCTTCTGAACCAGCTACGCTTTGAAAGCCCCCCAGCATATTCCCGGCCTGTTTCCATAACGAACCTAGCTGCTTTTCTTGCTCTTTGCGCTGCTTCTCGAGCCCTCCATTGGCTAGCTCCTGCTGGCGCTTGGCAACGATGGAGCCTGGATGGACATACAGACCTTCATATTGTCCATATAACGCAATCATCTTCGTTGTTCCCGTACGGAGCATTGTTGTATAACGATCTACTGAGTCAAGCAGCAGCGTAAAAGCTGAGGTGAATCCACTCGCTTCATTATGAAATGCTGTATACAACTGTGCCTGATCGTCCAGTTCAGCACTATATTCTGTGAACCAAGCATCTGGTAAAATCAGCTGATCTGCTGTCTTTTGTATATCCTGCAATTCAGAGGCCGTTACAGACGGCAAGGTGTAGACATCGGAGCCTACGACTGGTTTGCCTGATACGCGGTCATATCCGCTATAAGCAGAAGACTGTCTCTCCTTGCTTTCAATTAGCCGCATTTCCCCGTTCAACAGCCGTGCTTGCTCCAGTTGTTCCTTTGCCGTGCTCCGCAGCTTTATATGTTCGCCCATCACCTTGGCCGTTCGTTTCTTGAGCTCATTAATCAGCGCAATTGCTTCTGATTTATATTCCGCTCTTTCCTGCGTATATTTGGGTGCTTTGCCTGCGGCTATTAATTGCTCGTCAACGATAACCCAGCCAGCATATTCTTCATAACGCCCGGCAAGTGATGATGCTGTGCCCTCCTCTGCACTTGAGGAATCCAGCCCCCCATACGGCAGCAGCGCCTTCAAGCCGCTTGTTCCCAGTTCCTCAGCTGCCTGCTTTTGCAAAGCTAATATACGGGCGAGGCTTGCTTGGCGCTTGTCATACAGCTTGCGCAGCTGCTCCAGCAAGTCCACTGTCACCGCAGACTCCTTCATCGCCCCCGCCATGGGAGCAAACTTTGAAGCCAGCTCCAGCGTAAAATCAATCGGTGCTTTATATTTCATCTCTTCCAGCACCTGTCTTTCAAATACCGTATGGCTGCCCAATACTGCAGCCTGATCCGTATGTGAATGGACTACTTTGGCATCAATTGGCCGAGAAAAGGCAGCGAATGACGCACTACGCTCCACATTCGTTTTCACAACCTCGCTGTAAATCGTATCTCCACTCGTACCGCCTCGCCCAAATAATCCGTATTGCTCATAAAGCTGACTGTCGAAGGCTGATAATACGGATCTTGCACCTGCTCTCGCTGCATCCTCGGTTATTTTATGGAGAGCCGCTATTCTGGCGTAGTCAATAAGGATCGACATGAACAGCAAAAGCGACGACAGTACCATAGCGGAAAATATAGTGACTGCACCGTCTCTCTGCAACAGCCATTTGCTTAAGCAGCTTTTCCTGGCTAAATGCTGACTCAATCTTTCAAATCGGCTTGCTTTCATTTTTCTCCTCCATTCAACAGGCCTTTGGCTTTGCTATTGCTGTTTTGTTTGCTGTAGGAGGATAGTACCTGACTAGCCTGCTCCTTCCCGCTGCCCTGAGGGCTTCCGGCGAATTTAGCCGTATAATATCTAGCTAAGTCAACGCCGCGGATAAAATCGACAGGATCGGTAACCGGACTCGAAGCAACCGTCTTAGGCTCTCGAATGCCTAATACACGCTCAAGCGGCTCCAGCGACACAGGCTGTATAAGCTTTGTCTCAATATGGCGCTGAATGACCGTACGATGGTAGCCAATGCTTCCCTCAAAAGGAAGCCCTCGCTCAGCATTCATCCACCCTGCGGCAGCTGCCATTTTTTGTTCAGGCAAGCTATCTCCTGCCGCCCCGTGCAAAGGCAAAGCAAGCTGCACATCCGCTGATTCGCCGCCTAAGCCAAACAAAGAGCTGAGCAATCGATCCTCATGCATTCGCCAGTATAGGCTGTCGTATTCCCCTTCAGGCAATAGGCCCGTCCGTGAATTTCGGAAGCTGTTGTCCCACCCGAAGGCCGTCCGCTCCGTTGTAACGGAAGCCGAATAATAAAGCACTGTCTTCTGGTACATGTACATCCCAAGCAGGAGAAACAATAAAATAACAGTGAGCAGCAGCGGTAACACAAGCGTTGATTCCAGCGTAAAGCTCCCCTGCTCCCCGAGCAGCCACTTGCGAAACAGCGGTCTAAGAGAAAATTTTGTCTGCTTGGTCATCAGCCTTGCCCATTAAACGCTCAATAAGTTCTATAATCCAATCCTTGAACAGCAATGCAATAATGATAACGACGGCAATAATTAAAATAATTTCCAGCGTGCCTAAGCCGCTTTCCGATTTCCAAAATCTTTTCCATGCTTTTTTTACTGTTGTCATCATTCCAGCTTCCTCTCTATTTTCAATTGCTCCGTTAACGCTTAAGACATTAACAGCATGGCAGGAGCAGCGATAAAAACCATCAACACGAGCAAAATGCCAACCAGCGGAAAAACGAGCTTGGAGGATGCCTCCTCGCCGCGTGCTCGCGCAACAGCCTTGCGCTTCTCCCATAGCGTATAAGACAGCTCCCGCAGCGCCAGCACAAAATGCTCCCCGCCCCGGCGATAATTCAGCAGCAGCACCGTCGTAAAAATCGAAACCTCCTGCACCGCGCAGCTGCGATTGAATTTTTCTGCCGCCGTACTAAACGACTCGCCATTGTGCAGTGAATATACGACTTTGTTCCATTCTTTATACAGCGGATGCTGAGCAGTATCCTTACCATCAAGACAGCGCCCCAGCGCCTGCAAGGCGGTTTCGCCTGCCCCAACCAAAAGCATCAGCTTGCTGATCATTTCCGGCAGCTCCAAAATAATTTCCTGCTTGCGCTGCTTGATCAGCTTCCCTGCTTCCAGCAGCTGGCGCACAGGCAGCAGCAATCCGAGCAGCGCACCCATTGCCAGCAGCAGCGGTTCGCCTGCTGCACAAGCCAGCCAAGCGCAGCCTATCATCGCGGCATATCCGTAACCAGCAGCGCCGCCGAGCAGTTCTTTCGTCTGCTGCAGCTGCCACCGGATTCCCCGTAAAATAACGAGCTTAGCGTGATAGCTGCTAAGTGAAAGTGCCATATACTCATACAAACGGCTTCTTTCCAATAGCTCGCTGAACGGCTCAATGAAAAGCAAATGCTTTAAAGCATCCTGCTTGAGTGTTAGTTGGCGGGATGCAGCCAGAATCATTCGGAGTCGCTTCCCACCGATAATAAATAGCCATGCCACCATGAGTACTATCGGAATTGCTGTCATTTGCGCCCGCTCCTATACTCGAATGCTCATTATTTTATGGATAGACCAAAAGCATACTAACAATGCACCAAGGCCAATCGTCAGCAGCAGATAGCCCATGCCTCCATATAGAGGCGCCATATAATCTGGAGCCATTAGGTTCAGAAACCCAAGAAATATAAAGGGAATCGCCATCATAATGCGTGCCTCAAAGCGTTTTTGTGCCAGCAGCACCATAATATCCTGCTGGATTTCCAGCTTTTCACCAATTGTCTGCGCCGTACGCTTCATCACCTCTACCAAATCGCCACCCGAACGCTTGCAGGCAGCAAATACATCAACGAATTGAACGATATCCTCTACATGGGAGCGGACCGCTAAACTCCGCAGTGCCTGTTCCAGCGGCTCCGCATGCTCAAGACGATGCTTCACGATTTGAAACTCCAGCAGCAGCTCAGTTCTTGGGTCAGGATATAGCAGCTTTAAATCATCCAGCGTCGCAATAAAGGCATTTTCCACCGATCTTCCTGCTGCAAGACAGGATGTCAGAGAATAAAGCGCCTCCTTGAATTGCAGCTTCAGCCTCTCCTTGCGACGCAAAATTAATGAAGCTTTGTAATAACGTGGTGTGCATAACCCCAATCCGGCTGCGATGAGACAAACCAGAAGGGAATGGTACACCGTATACAGAGCTGTAAAAACAGCTGCATAACCGATAATCGCTGCCACTGCGAACTCGCGATAAGACAGCACATACCTATCATAATTTGTTAAATATCCGGTCTTGGCTGGCTGCCTGCTCGCATTACTCCCGTTCCCTTCCTCACCTTTGCCGCTTTCGAGCTCAAGACCGCACCAGAAAAGCACTCTAGTAAGCAGCGATTGCCCGACCTTCCCTGTATTCTTGGCTTTCTCCGCTTTCTCCGCTTTCTCCACTTTCTCGGCTTTCTTGGCTTTCTTGGCTTTCTTGGTTTTCTTGGTTTTCTCGTCTTTCCCGGCATTCCCCGGTATCTCCATAACGGTCCCCCTCCAGTGTTAGACCTGCCATTTGCAGCTTGTCCCGGTGAAGGAGTGAATGGACGGTACGCTTTAAAGCTCCTAGCACCTTGCCGTCTTTCTCGCCCTCCTCTTCAAAACGGAACAAGGGGCGAATCTCGATTTCCCCGCCATCTATGCCGGCAATTTCAGCTATTTCCGTTACACGGCGCGTACGGTCGCGAAACCGCGATAGATGGATGACAATATCCAGGGCAGAAACGATTTGCTGCCGAATGACCTGAACGGGCAAATCGGCTGCCCCAAGCGCCATCGTCTCGAGCCTTGCCATCATGTCTCGAGCACTGTTGCTGTGACCTGTTGACATGCTGCCTGAATGCCCGGTATTCATCGCTTGCAGCATATCGAGCGTTTCCGCTCCCCTTACCTCGCCAACGATGATTCGATTCGGACGCATCCGCAGCGATGCGCGAATGAGATCACGAACCGTAATTTCACCTTTGCCCTCGGTGTTGGCATTGCGCGTCTCCAGCGATACCAGATTGGCAACGCTGCGAATTTGCAGCTCAGCAGAATCTTCAATCGTTACAACTCGCTCATCAGCAGGAATGAACTGCGACAACGCATTCAGAAAGGTCGTCTTGCCCGTCCCCGTCCCTCCGCTAATAAAAATATTGTATTGCGCTGCGGTCAGCTGCTGCAGGAAGCTTGCTGCTTCTGTGGTTAAAGCTCCCGCCGCAACAAGCAGCTCCATTGTCATCGGGCGCTCAGGGAATTTGCGAATCGTCATTGCTGGCCCGCGCAAAGCTACAGGCGGCAGTACAACGTGGACACGAGAGCCATCCTTGAGACGGGCATCCACGATGGGAGAAGACTCGTTTACTACACGATTGACTCCTGCAACGACAGCCTGAATTAAGTCCTCCAGCCGCTCCTTGCTTTCAAAGGCAGCTGGCAGCTGCGTCATCGTTCCGCTTCGTTCAATAAAAATTTCGCCGTGATGATTGATCATAATTTCAGTAACTGACGGATCATCCATCAGCGGCTGCAATATGTCCAAGCCTCGAAAGGAATGAAACAGCCTGCGTACCAACTGGACCTTCTCCGCCGCCGTAAGCGGATGTCCGCTATTGCAATAGTCAAATACCGTCTGCTCCACGCTTCGCGTCAGCTCTGCATCCGTTACAGCACCGCTGAAATCAAGCTGCGACCTAATCTGGTTTCTTAATGCTAGCACCAACTCATCGGTTAGCAATCCGGATACCTCCCTCGCTTACCAATTGCTGAAACAACCGCTCCACGGCAGCTTTATACAATGGCGATGCAGCAACTGCCGCCGGCGATGGACGCCCTTCGGCAGCTTCGGGCAGCGCTGCGGCAATCGAACGGCTACCATTTCGCAGCTTAATCGTAAACATATCTGGAGGCCTCCCCTCTGCTTCATCACCTCCGGCTGGTACAATACGGCGGTTAACAACAAGTCGGATACGGCGGCTAAGCGACTGAAAATCTTCTTTCCACCTGCGTTCTGCGTAGCTAAACGCCAGCTCTGTCTTCCGCTGAATGGATGGGTCATCGGTAACCAGCCACAAAACCAAGCTGCTTTCCCTCCAAATCGACAGCTCGATCTCCCCCATCCCATCCTGCAAATCGATCAAAATGAGATCATATTGCCTTGAAGCTCGCAGCAGCTCCACCATCGCCGCTGCATCCGCTGGCAGCAAGCTGTAACGATCCTCCTCATTATCGCAGGGCAAAATAAAATCGGCTTTCAGCGCCGAGTGGCGCTTGCGATGCTGCGCAAGCCACGCTCCAGCCTTATCTGGCTCAGCCTTCAGATGATAAAGCAGCTGTGACATGCCTTCTCCCTCGGGGAGCACGAACTGGTCTCCCGCTCCCAGCCACACCTCAAGGGCGCTCCAGCGCTCCAGCGTCAAATAAAAGACGCGGCAGCCATGCTTGGCAGCTGTATTCGCCAGCTTGAGCGCAAGTGCAGTCTTGCCAACTCCCCCAGATGCCGAGCCGATAGCGATAACTGACGCGCCGCCCTCACTGCTTGCACGAACTGCACTCGACCGGACTGCGCCATGCAGAGCCACCAAGCTCTGCAATAGCTCCGGGAGCGGCTGATATTGCAGCAGCTCCGCATCATACTGGGCATATTGCCCCTTGGCAGCTACGAATGCCGCCACTGGCACACCAGCAGGCAGGTGTGGAGATGCAGCAGCCAGCATGGCAGGCTGGGCCGCAATCAAATCAACGGCATAACCTCCCTTGAGAAACTGGATGAGAGAGGCTGGATTCGTAAAAGCTGTAAGCTGCCACTGCTCGCCGAAGGGACTATCCCTCACATATTCTGCAAGCCTTCTTGCATATTCCAGCTCACTTACTGCAACAGCTAATTGATAACGCACCATTCACCCTCCTTCCGAAGCAATGCTACAACCCGCAATCTGAGCTCAGACAACGCAAAAAAGCACCGTAAAGGCGCAGTTTACCTGCGATCCTTTACGGTGCTTCCGTAGTCATCCGATTTAAGATTGAGAAAAATTTATCACGTTTAAGTATGTACTGTCAACTGCTTTTTTCCACTGACTGATTCATATGTAAAATAAAATTACCATGCATCCTAAACAGGAGAATGAGTGATGCCTGACAAACATGAAGGTCTATTGTTCTCAGTCACTATCATCCTGATTACAAAAACAGCTACCTAGTTCCTTTATAGTTATTAAACTTATAATATGCTAAGATTTACTTGTATTTATTTTTTTCATAAAATAGAAATATAATACTTAATTTAATTTGCAGATGAGCCTTACTTTTCCTAGGTAATCACCTCATCCTTTAATCCAACCTTGCATTCGTGAACTTGCCTAGGCTGCTTGACAATGTCATTCCCATTATGAGTAAGGAGACAAATTAGCCTATGACATCTAATCACCTGAATTTTTCTGATTGTATTGGAACAGATACTTTAAATCTAAGCGAAATGAATAACAATTTTGCATTAATCGACAGCGAGTTTGCTCAGCGTGGAATAAATTTATTATGGAAAGGAGCAGATCCTACCGGGGCTACTGACAGTTCTGCTGCTCTGCTAAATGCCATTGCAGAAAACTCGGATACCATTTTCATCCCCAAAGGCGTTTATGCTCTCCACACAAACCTCACAGTCCCTACTGCAAAAAGACTTGTTTTTGATCAAAATGCCAGATTCCGACCTAATCGAAATATAACGCTAACCATTGATGGGATTGTAACCGCTAATGCCTTTGACTGGATTTTCGATTTAACAAATTCGGGTAAAATCGCTGGTTCCTTAAAAGTTGATAACATTTACCCACAATGGTTTGGTGCAAAAGCAGATAATATCACCAATGATTATTTAGCTATCCAACATGCAGAGGATTTAGCCAGTATCGGCAGTGCTACAGTTATTTTTTCAGGAACTTTCGCTATCAGTGCATCTATTGTCAAGAAGTCTAACTCCCATTGGTTTGGCTATAAATCAAAAATAAGAAGAATCGATAATGCAAATCCTAGCGGTTCTTCATTCAGCCTCGTATACGCTCCAGAGAATACAAAGTCATGGTCCATCAGAGGAATTGAGTTTGAAGCCATTGATTTAGGCACTAAACTGGCTAAAGGAATTACTTCCGGATTTGCTCCTTCAAGAAACAACTCCTGCATTGATGCCTATCGCAGCTACGATTGGGCCATTAAAGACTGTGTTTTCCGCAAGTTCTCACAAGCCATTCTTTATCGAGGTTGCAGCAATTTCTCTATTGTAGGCAACTCTTTCTTTTCTGATACTGGGAAAACACTTGCGTCCATGTTAGATGGAACATACCAACCTTATAACGATTATGGTTACACAGGAGCCATTATATTTGGACATTTGGGTAACCAACCCGATCCGCAAAAATCCAAAAATTTTATTATATCCAATAATTACATAGAAGCGATGGGTCTTGATATAGGCATTGACGCCCTTGCGCAAACTTATGATGAGAACCCTTGCATCATTTCAAATAATATTATTATAGGCGCGCAATGCTCTATTCAAGCATATCGTGGCAGTTACGATGATCTTGGATATGCGGAAACCTTTCGAGGCAATATTCAAATTGACTCTAATCGCCTCTATGTTGCATGGGAACAAGGGATATACATTAGACAAACGAATGGAATTGTTGTATCTAATAACCATATTGAATGCGCAGGACTGGCTCTTGCTGGCGCCAGCAACCCTGGAGGCTCGTCAGTTGGGGCCATCGTGACAAGAATAAATCCGTTTAGACTACCCAAACATTCTGCGCTTCCATCGGATCAGATAGGCATAGATATTATCAATAATCGCATTGTTAATCCTGGGAGAAATAACACAGCCATTGATGCGGCTATTCATGTGAAAATTCCCAATTGTCGGATCATTAATAATGATATTATTCGAGAAAAAGTAAACTTCCCCACGCTTGCTCAAGGCGCAGCCATCATAGTTGATAGCAGCGAATGGTTACTGAGTGCAGAAATTAGAGGCAATCGCATCGATTATTTTCAAACGGGGATTCAGTGGGCAGGCAGCCCGAGAGAGCATAGCGAGGTAGAACAATCAATAATCGAAGGAAATACTTTTAAAAATTGCGGAACCTATGGCATCCTTCTGGACACCTTTCGTGTAAATGGTACATTAATAAAATCAAATCAGTTTCACAATTGTACTCTTGCTATTGCTATGCGTAATACGCCTTATTCAACAATAGAAGACAATTATTTTAACCAGTGCATTAAAGGAATCCAACTTAGACCGGGGAATCTGGCAAGCGACTACGTCAAATTAAAAAGTGGAAACACTTATACCGGCATCGATAATGGACTTAAAGGAGGTGGGACACTTATAATCCGCAACAATGATTTTGTTGATGTTAAAGAAACTCATTCAGTAAGTCCTGATGGCGACACCTCCTTCCACGGACGCTGTGCCGTATGGGAAGGGGACCGTATTAATAATCGCCCAAAGCTTGCCAATTTATTCAATTCAGCTACTCCAGATGCCGCAAACACGGCTCGTGTGTGGAATCAGCATGATCGTGTTCAGAATAAAACCATTGTTAGCGGTCAAGTGTATGAGAAAATTTGCATTCAGGGTGGCATGTATGGAAGCCCACCTACAACACCAATCACTTGTACCGTTTCTGATAACTCAGCTGTAGCTACAAATGTTTCAAGTGTAATGAATATTGGCAGAGGCCAATATTTAATGGTTGGGACAAGTGTTAAATACGTCCTTGCCGTAAACTATTTAATAAACCAGGTTACTTTTGACAGCATTTTCACTTCTAATGCTATAGATGTTCCGATTTCTCTTAGCCCTCCTCAATTTGCGAATCTAATTGTATGTCCATAGCTTTCTCAAACTGCAGCTAGATAAACATAGTTAAAAACAATTACACCGTAAAAGACCATATTTACTTATGGCCTTTTACGGTTTTTGATGTCAGTAGATAAAAACTAAATTAGTATTTATCAAACCTACAGTTATCCGATATATTCAATTAAACATAGGGCAGACGGATTCGACTGTTTAACACTATTGCTTGATGAAATGATAATTTTGCATTTCTCATCGGTATCACATACGAAAAAAAGCTCGGCCGTAACATTAAAACCAAGTTTATGACGAGCTACATCTGCTACTGCTAATATAGTTGGATTGGCTTCCGCGGTTTTAAGTGTGAATGTGGCAGGGGTATCTTCCGTTACAGCGTTGGCAGGGGAATAGAGCCTTACTTGCGTAATAATAGAATTAATAGGCAATATAATTTCTAAATTTTGATTCCCCAAATAAGGAAATCTCCCGTTAGGTCCCTTTACAGATACAATCTTCTTTTGTACAATTCCAACATTTGCTCTCTCATATCCGAGCGTACACTCCCATATATTTTTAGGGCTGTCATTTAAACCACGACAATTTCTAAATTTAATTTGGGGTTGCCCTCCAAGATTCCCAAGCGAATTCGTATTTACATACGAAATAAAATCCTTCGGTCTAGTATGCTTGGCAATCTGGCAATTCTCATAAATGATATTATGAGGGAATGCCCATGAATTACCCGTGTAATAATATTGATGTTGCCCCATAAGCGTACAGCCATCAAATTTAATAATGGGCATTTTCACATTAGTTGATTTAAATAAGGCGGTAACCCACTGATGGCTCCCATCATTGTATTGCTGAGAATCACAATCGCAGCTTATGAATGAAACAGCACCATCAGCCCATTCACATTCAATTAGCTTCGCTAAACCATATTTTGTTTCAAATCTAGCCCCTATACATAAAAATCTCTGTACACCGCTTACATGTGAAGTTCCAAGCAATTTAAAAAAAGTAGTGTTACCAGCATTACTATCCGTGTTTATGAAGCTTCCCCCCCAGATATTGATATTTCCACCTTTTTCGAAATGCAGAAAATCTCCTCTAGAAGCCTCATATTGACAAGCAAAAAAATTATAATTTAGGAATTGGTCATTTGCTGTTGTACTTTCCGAAAATATCGTTTTATTCCATTTCCCATAAAAACCACAGTGAAACCACGTAAATTCACTATTTGTATTTAACCCTTCTAGCTTCCAACCATAATTAAAATTAATAAAATCGCATTTATCAAACGTATAGTTTTGAGCCCCGCCTTTTGAATACGAATACATAAAATTGGTTTGTTTTTCGTAATCACCGACAAATGTAATCCCTTCAAAATGAATGTGCAGCCATTTGTCATTATTGTAAAACAAATATCCGTTCGTACCTGAATTTGGTTTAAATAAAATCCTTGTAATTCCTCTTCCAGAGCCTCGGAAAGCTAAGCCACGAGCCCTCTTTATATTGGAATTCCCCAAAATTTTCGGATTACTGCTTGAAACGACATAGGTGCCAGCAGGCAAATCAATAACCGTATTTCCCTGTGGATTCGTTATTTCACTTACATTATTTGTAATGCGAGATTGAATGAAAGCTTCAAGATCAATAAATGCCTGATTCGAATTGGTCAATCCGGTATTATCAGCACTAAACCATTCTATATTGGAACCACGACTTTCAAATTCCTTATCAATTTTCTGAAAATTATTTTGTATTTCAATAATTTTCAAGCTTTCATCTCCAGCATTAACGCTCATTTTGAGATTATCTGTTTCATTAGATGCCACATGCCTCTCCTCCTATTGACTATAAATTTTTACTTCCTCTCTTTATCTAAATAGAGTATTATTTAAAAATTCATTTCATTAACCTGTTTACAGATGATTAAGAACTTCAATCAATGGAGGATAAAAGCTTTGATACAAGTAAAATATTCTTCTTGGCTCCATTGTGTGTTTAAGCTTTTGCAATGAGTATACATTCCTGCTTTAGTACATAAATAATCTCTATAAACTAAAAAAAAGCAAGAGAGTACAGGCAATTCCGCCGCACTCTCTTGCTTTTTTACTATCCCGGTGCTTATCCCGGCCCGCCCGCCTGAAACTCCAGCAGCTTGCTGAACGTCCCCTTGGACTCGCGATAAAGCTGATTATAGCCGCCTTGCTGGATGATCCTACCCTCTTCCAAAACGATAACCTGATCGGCGTCACGAATCGTAGACAAACGATGAGCAATGACAATAATCGTTAGTTTGCCCTTCAGCTGCTCAAGCGCCTGCTGAATTTTTAGCTCATTTTCGCTGTCGAGCGAACTGGTCGCCTCATCCAATACAAGGATCGATGGCTGCCTGAGCATCGCCCGCGCCAATACGATGCGCTGCCGTTCACCGCCAGACAGCCGTACCCCGCGATCGCCCACGATCGTGTCCAGTCCCCGCGGCAGCGCGCGAACGAAGGCATCAGACGCCGAAAAAGCGAGCGCCTCCCACAATTGCTCCTCCGTTGCCTCTGGCAATACGAGCTTTAAATTTTCACGAATGCTGGCATTAAAAAGAAACGGGTCCTGCGAGACATAGCTGACCGCACTGCGGTAAGCAAAGCGATTGCTGTCGTCCAGCGGGGCACCGTCAAGCAGCACCGCTCCGTGCTGGGGTACGATCAGCCCGATCAACGTATCGATTAGCGTGCTTTTTCCCGCCCCAGACTTGCCGACAATTGCCGTCATGCTGTTCGCCGGGATACGCAAATTAATATGCTTCAGCGCATACGTCTCATCCTGCTCCCGATAGCGATAATACACATCTTGGCAGACCAGCTCATGCGCAAGCTTCAGCACAGCAGGCTCTGTCCGCTCTGCGCGCTCTGTCCGCTCATCTGTTCGTTCTGTCCGCGCAGCAGACTGATTCAGCTGCATCTCCTCGGCAACGCCACATTCCTTCATCAAGTCATTCAAGCTCTTGAACGCCGGGAGCGTCAGCACAATTTGCTCCATAGAGGTTTGAATAAGCGTCAGCTTCGGCCACAGCCTTGTAAAAATCAGCACAATTAATGTGAGCTGGGCTACCCCAACCTGCAGAACCTGCACCGATAAAAATACGCAGCCCGCAATCATCAATGCTGAGATACTTTTAAATATGAGCTGGCTATTGGATTGCAGCTTCACAAACTGCACATTATTGTGCTCCATTTGCTGCGTCAGCTTGCTGAACCAGGACAGATGGCTTTCCTCCAGCCGATTGCTTTTGATCTCCTTAATGCCATTGAAATGATCCGTTATGCCCGCCACATAGCTCTGTGACAGCTCTGTCAGCCGGGTACCAAGCGACCTTGCCCCTCGCGTATACTTACGTGAGAACAAGCTAAGCAGGCCGCCGCAAACTAAAATAAGCAGCGTTAACTGATACGACAAATAAAACGCCAGCCCGATTTGCACAAGGGTAAAAATCCCCGTCGTAACTAAACGCAGCGAGAGCTGCATGCCCTGATTAACCCGGGAAAGCTCGGAAGACAAAATATGATTGAAGTCCGACTTGCGCTTGCCGAGAAAAAAAGCCCAGTTCGATTGCAGCAGCGCCTGATAAATATCCATCCGCAATTTCGTTACAAAGCTTTGAAGCAGGGCAAAGCCCTGATTCGTCTGCTGTCTTTGCAGCAGGCCCTGCCCGACGTTTATGCCAATGAAGAGAGCCAGTACAGCGACAAGCAGTAGCTCCTGAGGCAGCTCGCCAAGCCAGTGGCTGACTTGCGGTACGACTGGCAGGTTTACGCTTTGAACATTAATTAAACCGATGATGCCCAGCAGCGGTATTAAGACGAGCAGCCCTACGCCCTCAAGCGAACTCACAATCATGATGCCCAGCATGTTCAGGTACAGCTTTTTCCCTGCAAACTGATGCAGCTTCTTCATATATAGCAAAATTGGTTTCATATGCTCACCCTTTTGCGAGGCTGCTTGAGCCTTCGATAAAAATACAGAAACGGCCGCAGCGGAAAATAAAGAAAATGCAGTCCCTTAGGCAAAGGCAACGTCTGTGCATCCCAGGCACTCGGATATAGCTTGCCAATGAAGTGGGTCAGCTTCTCCCGGCTTGTCAGCAGCATATACGTATAACGCTTATAAAGCAGCGCCATCTTTTTCTCCTCTGGAATCGGGCTGATCGTAACGGTCTCCTGAATAAATGGAAAAATGCAGCGGACGAGCCTATGCGCAAGCGGGCTGTCGACCAACGGCAGCAGCTCTTGGGGAAGCTTCACCCCAAGCAGCTCCCGCACCAAAATAAGCGCCTGCCCTACGGCCGCCGCCCCTCCGTTTCTACGCGTTTCCTCCATCAGCGATTCGCCGCCGTCCTCGCAGGCAGAAGCAAGCTGGGCAATATCATGCAGCCAGCGCAGCCGGAACCAGCCATGTCTGGCCCCATGGCTGACGAGATAATGAAACAGATGCTCCGGCCCCAAATAGGGGATCGGACTCCCCGTCTGCTCATAGATTCTGCGCTGCGCCCAAAGCTTCTCGAAGGATATTTCCTTCACCGCATCGGGGCTTAGTCGCCAGTGCAGCTCAATTTGCGTATGATTGGCCGTATGTTCAAAGCAGCTATGATGCGTTTTCCACTTTAAATCATTAAACAAGCGCGGCGCTGGGTCCCGATCATAATAACCAAGCTCTTCAAGCACCGCCTCGGCCCGGTCAACATCCTCTATGGGTACTAAAATATCCAAGTCCTTGCTCGTGCGCTGGGAAATATCGCCGTACAGCTCATGAGCAATAACGGGCCCTTTCAATTGCAAGGAGCGGATGCCGTGCTCTGCCAAAGCCGCTACAACTCGCTGCATCTCGGCGCTGAGCCTCAGCATCATCAGCGTATTGGCGTAATAATCCTGCTGGAGCGTCTGCAGCACCGAATTCGGCAGCACCGGCTTCGCAAGCTGCTTCAGCTTTAAATAGAGGCTTGGATATACGCGATGATGTCGTGCCAAGTCGATAATCTTCTCTCCATTCAGCCTGCTGCCAGCCCAGCGGCGGCCAATGACTTCCGAATCGGCATTCGGCTGCAAGCACTCAAGAATAAATTGCAATTCAAGCGGAAGGTTAGCCACTTCCCATTCATACGTTTTGTCCATAGCGATGCTCCTTCTCCCGCTTAATCTGATTACCAAACAAGCCAACGACGGTGAAACGTCCCATTTCCTCCACGCCCGTTATGTAGTAGGGGCCGCTGCGAAGCCAAGCATGGGCAATTAGTTTGCCTGATGCGTCCTTGGCTGTGCCCAAATAGAGCGTGCTCGCTATTTTTCTGCGTTTCAGCAGCTTCATCGCGGCGATTCCCTTAACGAGACATTCGCTTTCCCACCAAGTATAGCGGCTCATCTGCCGTATCGCTTTCGCCACCTCACCGAGCATCTGCTCATGCTCCACAACCCGCTCATAGGGCGTCTCCTTCATCGGAACACCTAGCGTAGGGGCAACTTTAGCGAAAGGAATCAGTTTGAGAAAGCGCGCCCAGGCAAGCAGCATATAGGCTTCGAACAGAAGCAGCTTGCTGCGAAGCGGAAGCGCGATGAAATGGCTCCATTTTTTAAGCAAAACGATCGAACCGCCCTTTCCTTGAACTATTCGCTAGCCTGCCGTATCCCCTGCTCCGCCACCCTGTGCGCCTGCATATGAGACAGGCTCAAGCAGCCCTTCCGCGTACAGGTCCTGTAAAAAGTCCGCCACCTGCTGGTCGCATGCCGCTGGCTCCACTTCATACTCTTTGAGCAATTGGGCAACAATGTCGCGGCGTGTCACGGGTGACGCCGTCCGCTCCCAAATGATGCCGCCCAGCTTGCCCATGTTATAATATTTGCCCGAAGACAGGCTTAACAGCACTTTATCGCCATCCATATCAGTAGCCAAATGACCTTCTGTCCGCTGGATAACCTGTTCAGGCTGCAGAAGCGGTCTAGCTTGTTTAGACATTTGCCTCACGTCCTTTCTGAGTCACTGCCAGTATTAAATCAACCATTTCATAAGCGGAAAATGCCCCTTCTGCGGGACGCTGCAATTGATAAGCCTGCACGGTTGCTGCAAGCCGAACAGTGGCAGAAAAATGCCAATTTTGAAGCTTTAAAGGTGCGATTAGAAAATGTCGGAAGGTGTGGTTCAGCAATACAGGCAGCTTTGCTAGCGAATGCAGCTGTGATAGCGATACCGCATTTGCTTCTGTGCGCGAAAGCTCAAATACGGCGGCGAGTGGAAGTGGATAGGATAGGAAGCTGGCAGATAACGGAACAGCGAATTTAGATACGGAATAGGCCAGCGGCTTGTAAAGCTGACTCGTTCTTCCGAGCTGCTCGACGCTTTGCTGCCACAGCTTTTGCTGCGGATAGGAGGGCATGACAATAGACGCGCCATTTGTGCCAGCCTCCGGTTCCTTTAAGGCAATTACATCATCACTAAGCAAGGGATAGCCACGGTCTATAAAAGCTGCGGCCAGCGTCGACTTTCCTGCCCCAGAGTCTCCAACGAAGGCATAGGCCTTGCCGTCTATGGCTATGGCGCTCCCATGCAGCGGAAGCTGCTTTCTTTGCAGGAGCAGAGCCCCTATGCATGTTCCAAGCAGGTAAAGCCGGAGCCTTCCCTCATCCATGTTTTCGCATGGCGCCACAATAATCCGTTTGCCCTCTTGAATGCAGAAGCTTGCGACCTCGTGAATATAAAAAAATAATTTTGCGCCGTGAACAGCGTAATGATCCTGCGTTTGATCCAAAATCGGCCACGTAAATTCTGGCTTGGCTAGCTCTATTTCAACATCTGCAAACGCTTCCGAATTTACCGACGCAAGCAGCTCAGGAAGCTCGATTTCACTCCTGATGCGGAGGCCGAAAGCGTCGTAGATTGCTTTTTTCCCCGTTAATATCATCGCGTTCACCCTTATATGAATAAAATCGCGTTGCTTCAAGCCATCAATCAAAAACAAGGTGAAACGGCTGTCGCCATCCTTTGGCCACAAAAGCAATCGTTTCGCGGTGAAACCTATACTTTCCTATTTTTGAACAAAATCAACAAAGTCCTTGTACAAGGATTTCCTGCTGTATAAGGACCTTGTTGATCACTTTTACTGCATAAGTATAATGGATTTATTTCTAGGAAAAGGAAGTGCCTGGATCGACAGGGAACGGAGTTGGGTCATCAGTGACGTCAAAGTCCCCCGCTTTTACAAAATCAATGTAACGTGTACCTACGCCAGCCATCGTCTCGCTCACTTGCAGCGTTTCGAGAACCGGAGCTTGCCATTGTTGTTTTTCCATGTTTATTCACCTCCTTTCAAATGAAACTGCTGCACAAATCGGCAGGCCACCAAGCAATGCAATAAATAACGGCTGTTTAAATCAACCGCGTATTCCGGCTTTGGTGCTAAGCCCACCTGTTCCAACGAAGCCTTCATCTGTTCTACATTGAAAAACTGCGCAAGATACGGGTCCTCGCAATTGTGACGCAGCTCCTCTACAAATGCAGACCAAACCGGCGTCATTCGGTGAACCCAATCTGCCGCTTGAATGCCTCGCACCCGCTGGTTTAGCCGAATTTGATCGGGCAAATAGCTCGCCGTAGACTCGC
Source organism: Paenibacillus liaoningensis (assembly GCF_059609455.1). Classification (NCBI taxonomy): domain Bacteria; kingdom Bacillati; phylum Bacillota; class Bacilli; order Caryophanales; family Paenibacillaceae; genus Paenibacillus; species Paenibacillus liaoningensis. Next base: position 134,785 of record NZ_JCAALU010000015.1, on the reverse strand, counting down.
GGATTAAAGCACGGTCGTAGCCATCATGAACGTATTGCTCAATCGGAACAGACAAGCAAAACTTCACAACCCGCGGATCGCTGGTCGGGTCCCGTTCCCATAGCGCGTAATTGAGCGATAGCTTCGTGCGCTGCGTACCGCTCATATTGGTCATCGCCATATCCTGAAAAGGCCCCGGCTGCGCTTTAAGCGCATCCTTTTCAAAAACGCTGCCGGCTCCTGCCTGCCGCTCCTTCAATCTGGCAAAGACGTTCATCCGCTTGGCAAAAGCCGGATTGATCATGAGCGGCATCTCCTGCTCCCCATGATCCTGGTCCTGAGGAAACAGCTTCGGATAGGCGTTTTTCCCAACATAATACATTATCCGTTTGCGCCCGACTGCCTTGCGCTTGCCGAACATCGTCACTTCCCGGTACAGCCGCAGCCATTGCAGCCGCTTGAGAAGCAAGGAATAATAATCGATGGCAGGGCCCCACGAGATCGAATGGTTCCCCATTGCTCCCGTGAGCAAAATGCCCATTCCCTGCTGATGCGACTGCTCGTAAACCCCTTTAATCCAAAATGAATTTTCTACAAATTTAAAGGGAATCTCCAGCATTTCCAGCCATTCATCCGCTTCCGACAATGGACTGCGGCCCTGCATATCCAAATATTGATCGGCAATATTGCCGACAAACCCTACGGTTTCCTGGATAAAGGGACGTTCGTCTGCCATATGCCGCCTGGACGTCCAATCCTGAAAGTCCGGCTCTGGCACATAACTGAAGGTATGCAGCTGCTTTTGCTGCGCCTGCAACGATTTTGCCGCGAAGCTGACGACCGAGCCCGAATCGAGGCCGCCGCTAAGCGTTGCGCCTACCTTCCGAAACGTCCTCATCCGGGCATTGACCGCTTCCTGAAAAACCTCCTGGAAAGCCTCCGTATACTCCTCACGCCGCTTCAGCCGCAGCTGCTCTGGGGGCTCGATCTTGCTGTGCTGCCAAAAATCGAGCTGTCCGTCCATTATGCGAAAAGCATGACCCGGCGGCACCTGGCGAATATGCTCATAGGGCGTTGCGAACAGGTCGCTCGACTCATGAACTATAGCAACCGCCAAATAATCGGCCAGCCAGCTTTCATTCAGCTTTTTCTCCACATGATGGGCAGCAAGCAAGGGAGCAATAGTGGTGCAAAAGGAGCTTTGCTGAGCATCAGAGTGGATATACAGCGTACGGCTGCCGAACAGATCGGTCGCACCGAACAGCTCAGATTTGCGCTGATCCCAAATGATGAAGGCATAGTCGCCAATTAAATAACGCGGCGCTTCCTCTCCCCATTTGGCATAGGCCAGCATAATCAGCTCGCTATCCGGCATGCTGGTTCGCCGCTCGCGGTCGATGAGCAGCTGCTCCCACAGATATGGACGATTATCGATCATGGCATCAGCCGTAATCGTTAGTCCCAGCTCAGCTGCGTGAAAGGGCTGCGGCTGTCCGACCGATTCAGGCGTAATCCACTGGGCATGGCAGCCTAGGAAAACGCGGCCGTCATGCCAAGTATCGACGGCATCCGCTGGATATTTTTTCAAGGCTTGCATTAGGCGCAACCCCGCTTCTACGGAAACGGGAGCTTTGGAATCCTTCTGATAAATAGCGGCGATTGCGCTCATGCGGTACCTCTCTTCTTTTTGATACTAACTGTATTTATTATAGCATATAAAGATACATTTTGTATCATTTTTATTAAAATAATTGTGCGTTTTTTTCCTATGCTTCACCATTTTTCACAGCGACAATAATGGTTTTTGTTCTTTTACTCCATGGTTCATATTGGGACGGCCCACCGAATAATAAATGAGCTGCGTATTGGCTAGTTCATGCTCACTATAAATGTTGCGCCCATCAATGAGATTAGGCGTTCTCAGCCAGGATTGAATACTTAGCGGTTTAATATCTTGGAATTCCTTCCATTCAGTCAAAATGCATAGAGCATCCGCCTGAATGGCCGCTTCCTCTGCTTCTGCGCAATATACGACGCCCGATTCGCCAAATTGCTGGCGAAAATTAGCCGTCGCTATCGGATCGTAGGCTTTGACATTTGCACCCCGCTTTACCAGCGCATCAATAATTTCAAAGGCTGGAGCATCGCGCACATCATCCGTTTCCGGCTTGAATGCCAAGCCCCAAATCGCAATGGTGCGGCCCGCCAAATCGCCAAGCGAAGCCTCCAGCTTGCGTATGACGTTAAAGCGCTGGTCACGATTCACATCTACGACCGATTTAAGCAGCTTGAAGTCATAATCCATCTGTCCGGCAATTTGAATAAGCGCCTGCGTATCCTTAGGGAAACAGGAACCCCCGTAGCCTATTCCGGCTTTCAAGAATGAAGAACCAATTCGCTGATCATAACCCATTCCTTCCGCTACCTCGGTCACATCTGCGCCTACCTTCTCGCAAATGTTGGCAATTTCATTAATGAAGGAAATTTTGGCAGCGAGGAAAGCGTTGGAGGCATATTTAATCATTTCGGCGCTGCGAATATCGGTGCTCATAATGTGCTCGGTGAGCGGCCTATGCAGCTCTGTTAAATACTTGCGTGCCGTCTCCCCTGATGTGCCAATGACAATCCGGTCGGGGTGAAGCGTATCTTGAACCGCCGTGCCTTCCCGGAGAAATTCAGGGACGGAAGCGACCTCGAACGGAAAAGCCGTCTGGCTGGCTATAATCGTCTGAATATGCTCATTCGTGCCGACTGGCACTGTGCTTTTGGTCGCAATAATTTTAAAGCCATTCATCGCCAGGCCGATTTCGCGGGCAGCCTGCTCAATGTAGTTCAAATTCGCTTTGCCGCTTGGGAGCGATGGCGTCCCTACCGCAATAATAATAATATCGGATTTCCTCACCGCTTCTGGCAAATCCGTAGTAAATTGCAAGCGTCCCTCCGATTTATTGCTCGCTATGAGCTCTTTCAAGCCCGGCTCATAAATCGGCACCTCCCCTTTATTCAACAAGGCAACCTTCTCCTTCAGGTGGTCAACGCAGATGACATCGTTGCCCAGTTCCGAGAAGCATACGCCCGATACCAGCCCCACATAACCCGTTCCAATTACAGCAAGCTTCATGCTGCCCACTCCTCTCTATATGCAGCCTAGACGCTTGATCGCAGACTGCTGTTTTATATCCTTTGGTACTAAGGAGCTTCCGTTTGCATCCTTACTTATACAAAGCCTTTATAACCAACTCTAAATGCTAAACCAAGGTGAGGTAGGTACGAATGGCATTCGTTTCATCGGCAATCTGCTCAATCCATTGAACAATCTGGTATTTACGCCGCTCATTCATGGCGATTGAAGCGCCACGGCTCCATCCTTCCATTGTTAGCTGCGAGAAACTTTGCTGTAGGTTAAGCACTATTAGAGCCTCCCAAGTAACCAGCATATGCGGATGCTTGCCCTGCAATGCTAGAATCGTATTCCGATCCTCCGTCATGGATGTCCTGACCAGCACAATCAAAGGCTTCCCGAGCGTGACCGCCTCTCCGACTACACCCCAGCCTGGCTTCGAAATGATGAGATCCGCCGCCGCCGCGTAATTTTGCGATTCGGTGTAGCCTTGCGGAATTTGGACAATATTCGGCCCACTCACCCGCATATTTTCCGATACGATAAATACACAGGAGTGATCGTTCCACAGAGAAAGCGAGTCTAGCGCTTCTGTCTCTATTCCCATGCCTAGGGCAAAATAAACGATCGTTTTGCTGCCGTCCGGATTCAACTCCCGCACGATCCGCTGCACCTCAGCAGCTTGCGGCGTTCGGCAATAAAAGCCTGTCGCCAGCTCGCTTCCCGCTGCCCATTTCCGTTCCTCCGTGCCCGATCCCGCTAGCGGAATAAAATAGTCCAGCTGTTCATAAGCCTGGCGCAGTGGAGCCAGCTGCTCCTGCTCCATAAAAGCCGAATATGCAGTATGCCAGGTGAAGTTGGATATGCCCACCGATTTCACTCCCGCAAGCGCGGCTGCGGCAATCGGAATCGGAGAAATATCCGAAATGACCATATCCAGCCGCTCACTCATCATAAAATCAGCTTCCCGCCTTACCTCAGCTGAAAATGCCGCCATATATGGCTCGTAACCGAGCCTAAACCTTTCTTGATCGGGCTCAACCGAGCCTGTTCCTCCGCCAAGCACATAGCCAAGATCGGATGAACAGCTGCGGAACTCTAGCCGTTCCGGGCTATATTCAGCGCTGTATTCTGCTAATGAAGCCTGAATAAAGGGAAGCGTTTTGCCCGAGCAGATTATTAGCCGATAACGCCGCGGCGAATAAAGCAGCAGCGTTCGAATAAGCGCAATGCTGCGCGTTGCATGGCCATAGCCATAATCTGAAATATAGTACCCAAGCGTTGTTAAACGGCCGTTCGTGCCGCGAGCGCCAAGCATGGTTATACCTTAATGCAATGCTCGGACACTTCGTCCCAGGTATGATAAATTTCCACAACCTGATTGCGCTCCTCGGCCATGCCGCTTTGCACGACAATAATTTCAAGCTCCGTTAAAGCACGAATGCTGTGAAGCATCTTCATCGGAATATGCAGCACATTTCCAGCTCCGACGCGCATAAAATTGCCATTTTGAATAAACTCCCCACTGCCTTTGACGATGGTCCATACTTCCTCGCGCGCCGAATGCAGGCGATAGCTGAGGTTTTTGCCGAGCTGAATGCCTACGCGCTTCGTGGATACGCAGCGGCCATCCTCATAAGTGCGGTCATCAAGCACTCTGATCCAGCCCCATTGGCGCTCGATATACATCGGCCCCTGGTCGGAGCTGATAAAATCTTTAATGCGCGGACTCGCGCTTTTATCCGTCACCAATATTCCATCGGGACTCACCGCGACTACGACATTTGACAAGCCGAGAATGGAAACGGGGATATCGATTTCATTAATAAGATGCGTGTTAATGCAATCCTCGCTGATGATGCCTCTGCCTATTTGCTTGTTCTGCATTTCTTCGGTCAGCGTATTCCACGTGCCAAGGTCTTTCCAGTAGCCCTCATAAGGCAGAACGACAATGCTCGACGCCTTCTCGACTACTTCATAATCAAAGCTGATTTTCGGCAGCAGCTGGTATTGCTTCGCAAGCTCCTCATATTGAATTGGCAGCCCTCTGCTCGCCAGCAGCTCAATCACATAACCCAGCTTGAAGGCAAAAACGCCGCAATTCCAGAAGGCATTTTCTGCAATAAGCCGCTCGGCGATTTCCTCCGTCGGTTTTTCCCGAAAGTGGCTGACCGCAACATATTCACTGTCAGTCTTGCTTGCCATTACCGTACCCGCCACTGCTGAACTCGCCTTTTCCGGTATAATATAGCCGTATTTGGACGACGGATACGTTGGTTTCACGCCAATGAGCGCAATCTCGGCATCGGAGCGGTTCAGAACCTCCTCCAGTTGCTTTACCGCTTCAAAAAAATGGCTTTCCACATAGGGATCAACGGGCAAAATCGCCACTGCCTCATCCAGCCCTACTCCCGCATGGGAATATAAATAGGTGGCGGCAAGCGATATGGCCGCGAACGTATCCCGCCGATCCGGCTCGATAATGAGCGGAACGTCCAGTGAAATTTGGGTCTGCATCATTTCGATCTGGGCCTGGCTCGTCGCAATATAGCTGGAATCGCCCAAGCCATTTTCATTAATTTGGCCCCATACACGCTGCACCATGGAAACCATTTCCTGGTTTTCATTTTCCAGCACCTTCAGAAATTGCTTCGATCTCGCATCATTCGATAACGGCCATAGACGCTTGCCTGAACCTCCGGACAATAATACCAGCTTCATCATGGATTCCTCCCCTTCTTATATGGAAAGCAGCAGCTTGCGATACTTATTAAGCGATATTTCCTTGCGCAAATGCGCCTCCAAATAATCCCGGCCACTGAGCCCCAGCTCCTCCAGCTCCGCGCCGCCAAGCTCAATCATCGCATTCAGCTTTCGCGCAATATCCGTATACTGCTGAGGCTCCGCCACGATCCCGCAGCCGCTCTCTTCAATAATCCGGTACGCCTCGCTGCCCTGCTCCAATACACCTAGAACCGGCTTGCCTGCTGCCATGACGCCATAAATTTTGCTCGGAACCGACACGCCCTTGATGCCCTTCTGGTTCACGACGAGATGCACATCCGCCGCATTAAGCGAATACCTGAGCTGCTCCTTTGGCTGAAAAGGCAAAAAGGCTACATTCGCGAGCTGCTCCCGCTGCACATAATCCTGCATCTGCTTCTTTACAGCGCCTTCGCCGATGAAGGCGAAAATAACATCCGGGTAATCCCGAAACCGGCTCGCAAGCTCCACCAGATTTTCCAAGTCATAATACAGGCCTAAATTTCCTGAATACATAATAACGAATTTATTTTGCCAATCATGCTCGCGAAGAAACGCTTGAACCTGTGGATGCTCCTTGGACAGCGGAATAATTTCCTCTTCATTCGTCCAGTTGTTAATGACCGTATTGTCCGTCACTCTCCGGCTGGCAAAGCGTTTAAGAAGGGTATCCTGCATGTCATAGCCAACCGTAATGATATGATCGGCGTATTTGCAGTTCAGGGTGTCCACCCAGCGCGCCAGCCCGAGCACCGCTTTATTGTTCATATAACCTGCGGCTGCTGCCTGCTCAGGGTTGAAATCCTGAATGTTGTAAATATGCTTGGAGCGCTTAAGCGTCTTGCCAATGGTTCCGATCAATCCGCCCAAAATCGGCGGCTGCGATATCGTGTAAATAAAATGAACCTTTTTCTGCTTCAGCAGCTGAATATTGGCATGAAAAAAGTAGGATGCGATATAACGCAGCCTACTCAGCTTGTTCCGCTTATCTACCTTAGGCAGACGAATGCGAATAATTTGAATGCCCTCTAACTGGTCATAGACGACCCGCCGTTTGTCACCCGCAGCTTCCGCTTCCTTCTCGCCCTGCTCGGACTGTGCTGCGATGACCGTAATGTTGAAATCATCCTGCAAATATAAGCACAGCTCCGTCAGCAGCTGCCCCGTTGAAGCGAAATCAGGATAAAAATAATTTATTACGAATACGATATTAGGCTTCATGCCATGACCTCTTTCGCGAATCGCTCTCTTAAATATTGCGCCGGATAACCGGCATGAATTTCATTGGCCGGGATGCTTTTCAGCACCGTGCTTCTTGCTGCCGCAACGGCCATTTCATGCAGAATGACACCGGGATAAACGAATACATCACTCGCCACCCAAGCGCCATCTTTAATGACAATCGGCCGGACTTCCAGCGAAAAAGCTGGATCATTGATTTTATGGCTGCCTGTGCATAAATAAGCATTTTGTGAAATGACGCAGTGGCTGCCCACTTCAATTTCATCCAAGCTATAAAACTGGACATGATCACCGATCCAAGAAAAATCGCCAATGCTGACCTTCCAAGGATACGTGAACTTTGCCGTTGATCGAATTAATACGTCCTTGCCGATATTCGCGCCAAACAGACGAAGCAGAAAGCTTCGCCACGCATACATATTGTGCAAGGAAAACCGGAACAGCGTGCCTTGAATGAGCCACCATAACAGAACATACGCGCCGCTTCTGCCCCTTGAATAACCAGCCTGCTCATACTGGTCCAAGCGAATGAGATTTTTCATCCGATTTTCAACAACTCCTCATAAACCTCCGTCGTTCGTTTCACATATTGCTCCCGGGTGAAGGATTGCTGGAGCAGCGAATAGCCTTCTTCTCCCATCAGCTTGTAATTTTGTTCAAAAATGCTCGTTATCGCCTTTTGAAGCGCCAGCTCATCCTGCGGCGGAACGAGCAGGCCGTTCGCCCCATTCAGCATTTCTGGCACGCCGCCAACATCGGTCGCTACTATTGGCAGCGAAGCCGCCATCGCTTCCAGCAGCACCGTCGGAAAAATATCATAGACTGACGGCAGCACGAACAAATCCGCCTGCTGCAGCAAATCGGCAACATCCCTGCGCATGCCGAGGAAATGCACATTGTCGAGCTTATATTGCTGGGCCATGGCAAGCAAGCCTTGCTTGTATTCCTGATCCGTATCGAAAGCAACATCGCCTACGATGACAAAATGCAGATTTTGCTCGACTTTCTTCCTCTTCATCAGGTGCGCAGCCTTGAGCAAATATTCAATGCCTTTCATCGGCGACAGCCTCGCCACCGTAATGACGATGCGGTCTGTCTCGGCCAAGTTCAGCTCCTCACGCAGCAAGCTGTGGGCCGCTTCACTTGGCGCGGGGGTCGCGGAAGGCGCGATCACCTCAATGCCATTATGAATTTTGATCAGCTTCTTTGATGTATGGCCGCCCCACTGAAACATGATTTTGCTGCGTTCGCATAAGACGATAATGCGGTCATTGAACAGATGGTCCAGATAGCCGACAAATTTATAGGCGATCAGCGGCTTTCTTGGCAGCTCATGGACGGTTTGCAGCGTCGGAATACCGAGCATTTTACCGACAATATTGCCGCCAATGACTTCCATTTTATGCGAATGAATAAGCTTAATTTGATACTGCTTTACGATTTTTCGCAGTGCCCGCATAGATTTGACCAATTTAACCATATTGCGAAAATAATAAAGCGCATCGGTCGGCTTGCCGAAGACGGCAAGAGCTGCGAACAGCACCGTTGCTCCGCTCGCCTCATATTTTTCTACATAAGGGCTCCATTCCGGCAGCACCACATAAGGCTTGTATTTCGCCTGATCCAGACCTTGAACCAGCTGCAGCAGCACCGTATCCACGCCGCCAACATGGCTTGCATACGGCTGAATATAAAGAATATTTTCCACTTTCTATCCCTCCGTTGACAAAGCCCGGTTTACGGCAGATGTTACGGCTCTGGCATAATAATTCGGGTGCATTTTGCGCCACAGCCCAAACTTCAATTTCCAGCTCGACTGAATATACCGTTTGTTCGCGAACACCCAGTCCATCGATTCCTTTAAGTTTTGCGGATCAAGCGGATCAATAATAAGGCCATTTTGCTTATCGACGATAATATCCTTTGTTGCTCCCGCGTATTTGGACGCGAGCACAAACGTATTCGTGCTTAGCGCCTCGTTGACGACGAGCCCCCACACCTCGATTAGGGAGGGGAAAATCAGGCAATCGGCTTCCACCAAATATCCAATCAGCTCATTCTTCTGCTTATAGCCTTCGAAGCTGATCTGCCCCGTTAGCCCATATTGCTCTACACGTGCCTTAAGCTTCTGCTCATCCGGGCCGGAGCCGACAATGGTCAGCTGCCAGGCCGCATCGCTATGCGTCTGCTGGATGGCGTCAATAATTTGCGCGAGACCTTTGCGTTCAATCAACTGTCCGATGAAAAGCAGCTTGATCGGCCCCTCATCGCTGCGCAGCTTGCTCTGCTTATGCTCGGTATATTTTTTATGGAAAAATCGAATGTCCACCGTATTGTAGCCAATGACGATTTTATCCTTGCTGACGCCGTAATACTCCAGGCATTCTGCTGACTGTGTCCCGTATGTAATAAAGGAATCCGTTAGCTTGAAAAACACTTTGCGCACCGTGTTCACCAGTTTATTCTGTACCCGGCTGCTTTCCAGCGTGCTCCCCCACCAAATGATAAATTTTTTCCGAAACAGCTTGCTGTACAGCAGTGCCGACCAATAACCAAGCGAATCGTAGCCTGAGGTAATGACCACATCGGGATTATGCTTCATCAGCCGCAAAAAAATGCCGGGATTAAGATGAACGCCCATATCCAGTTTTTGAATAAAAGCATGCACGCCCGGCAGACATTTGTATGCATATTCGATTTCGCCATAATCAATATCCCACTTGCGATTCTGCTCCTTCTCCTCCAAATACCAGACCGTCAGGCTCGTATTGTCATCATGATGCAGCTTGTTTAATACGGGTATGCGATAGGGCGCAATCGTATTGGTTAGAAGAAGTACCTTGTTCATAGGCTTGCTCCAATCATTTTTATATTCATTTAACTCGAGACACTTTTAAAGTCTGGATATGCCTGATTTAACGGCTCCTGTTTTTGCTTAAAAAACCAATATCCGATTAAAACAAAGAAAAGATATGCCGTTAAATAGGAGGTTCCGCTCATCAGCTCTCCTCTTAGCAAAAAAATTTGAAACGGAGCATAATAAGGCACACATAATCTCGCCACTGAAATTTCATTCGTTGTTACCGCTCGTTCATAGGCCTTCTGTGCCTTCTGAGTAAAATATCCATACAATATAAACAGAAGCACAACTCCAGGCAAACCAAAGTCAATGTAAAACTCTGCCCATAGCGGACATGATAAATTAGTAAAATCGTATCCGAGGGCATCCGCTACTGTCGTTCCTGAGCCAAAAGGTTTATTTGCCCAAATAAATCTTGGAACCCAGAAAAGAAAAGCAACTAATAACTGTTCCCCATTCGTATGACCAAACAGATCAACATATTTAACTGTGTTTAGCGTCATTTGAAAGGCATCATAATCTCCATCTGTCGCCATATTACTTTGGGCAGTAAGACTTTGGACAATTTTCGTCGTATCTGTTGTATGCCTAAACATATCTGATTTAGGAAATACAAATAGCAATAAACATAAAAGCATAATGACCCATTTATAAAATGATCGCTTCCCCCATGGCAATAGTAAAAAGCATAGGGTTAATATCATCGAGCCTATCCAGTATCTAGCTCCCGAAATAGGATTATTGATCATAAAATTAACGATACCAATAAAGAAGATCCATAGCTGTGTTCCTAAGGAAAGCTTTATTTTTGAATGCTTATAATATATAACGCCAAGTACAAGACATACGAATATGGATACCTTTAAAAAACTGGATAACAAAAGAAACTCAATTTTCCCGCCAAACTGAGCATTAAAGATTTGTCTATTGAGAAATAATGCACTAACGCCTCCAATTTTCAAAATAATAATTGCACATATAAACAGCGCAATCAGCGTAAAAATAATAAACTTTTTCTCGTTTACTTGTATTTTGTCGATTTTAAACAAATTTAAATTCGATCGATCATCATAATCGGCTTTTCTCTCCCGTCTCTTGTTCAAGCTATTATGGAGAAAACCACCAAGGTCGAAGGAAAGAATGCCCGCTATAACAACAAACAGCGCAAAGCGAATATCATCACTGGAGTAAGTTCCCGACAAAGGAAAACTCTCCGTAAGGACTTGTTGGAAAGGAACATAACCCATCCAAATGTATACAAAAATCCAGAAAAACAGTTCAATTAATCTTCTTGTATCGCCCATCATAAGTAAAGAAAGCCGTCCCATTGCATAAAACATAATAAACCAGCTCAAGCCCAGGTTAAGATAATTAAATGACGTATCTAGCAATACCGTTTTATAAAGCTCCAGTAAAGGAATTAGAATAGCTGTGTAGCAAAAGATAATGAAATAAAACCCTACCATATAATCAATTGAATTGTTTTTATGCAAAGCTAATTTAGGTTCCATAAGCACGTTCCTTTTGCGCAATTAAATTTTTACAGGTACGCTTATTTCATCAATCGCCTGCACTTTTTTAAAATATAGGAAAGTATATGAATTTTTCATACTTTCTCTCTATTTCCCGGACTGAAACGCGCCGCGCCGTCAAAAGACGGCGACAGCCGTTTCACCTTGACTTTTAGCTTCGCTACTAACCTGTATGCAAATATTAGATATAAGATTGTTGATATAATAAAGGTCAGTTGATTTCCAGCTGTAATTGAAATAATAAACATAATAATGACAAATAAGAGGTTAGCAAAAACCCCTCTTAAATAAACGAGCTCACCCCATAGATTCATTCTTTTAAAACAGGAAATAAACAATAAAACCGTGGTGGTGGCTGCTCCTATAATACTGGCGTAAATCAGTCCATAAACTTGATAATAGAAAACGCCAGCTATAGCTAATGGCACATAAATACCCAACTGAATATAAGATGTAATGGTTACTACCCGTGGCTTACCTATGGCACGCAATGCAACAACAAAAACATTCATAATACCAGCAATACTTGCGTTAAGCAGCATTAGACCGAGCAACGGACTTAACTCAATCCACTCATTACCCAATAATAAAACAATAATTGTTTCTGCGTTGAATAACACATAACCTGAAGTAACAATTGAAAACGAGAAGATAATAAACAGCATTTGTATAAACTGCACCTTCAGCTGGCTGTGATCCTCCCGATTAAGCTTGGAAAGCACCGGGAAAAAATATTGCCCGAGCGCATAAGACGCATCGCTGATGCTCATTTGGCTGAGCTTCTGCGACGTCTGATATAGTCCGAGCATCGTCGTTCCCAGAAAGCGGGAGGCAATGACCTTATCCAATTGATAAAGCACAAGTGTCGAAATGCTGTTCGCCCAAATCCATTTGCCGTATTTGCGAATATCGGCGATGCTGCCCATATCGCGGCTCAGCTTCGGCTTATCCTTGAACCAGACGAAGGAAGCCGTGCAGCGGAACAACTGGGCGATAAGCTGGCCGGCAATGACGCCAATTGGCGAATTCAGCACAACGACGAGCATGACGGATAAGCTTAAATCGAGCATAATCGTAATCAGCTGCAAAATGCCCGTTGAGCGAAAATCCTTATGGCGCATTCGCTCATACCATTTAATGCTGACCGCATTGGTTGCGAGAGGAACGCCCGCTGCCAGCAGCAGCAAGGACGTCGCCCGGCCCTCGCCGAACAGCTGCGCAATATAAGGCGCGGTTATGAGCAGTACGAGGCTGATGCCTACGCCTCTCGCCAGCATCATCGTCCAAAGCGCATTTTTCTGCTGATGGTTCAAGTCTTCTTTCCTCTGAATGATCCCTTCCATGACGCCAAGCTGCGTGAGCAGCTCAATAATCGAAAGGCTCACGAGCGCAATGCTGACCAAACCCATCTCAGCCGGACCGAGCATGCGGGCGATAATGAGGAACTTGACGCCCGTCAGCACCTTCGTCACAAACTGCTGGATAATGACCCAGAACGGATGGTCCTTCGCTTGCAAGATTTGCTTTATTTTGCCCATAAGCCTACCCATTCCTACTCATCATAATGTCTTCCTTCATTTGATCGTGATAATGTGTGAAGCCGGAAATTTGGCTGGAAATGATTTTGCCCAGCACCTTAATTTTCGTCTCCAATGGCAGAAAACGGTACATATACGCCGAAATGCGATTATTCTCTTCCGTGAACAAAATATCCTGGGCGAAATTGCCCCATTTGTCCGCCGGCATTAAATTAACAACCATGCCGCCAAGCGCGGAGGGCAGCAGCATATTGGAACCATGCACCCCGACAATGACCGCGCTGGATGCATAAATCTCGCAAGCCTTCAGCTCCGCTTCCAGATTGAATTTGCTTACACGGCAATCATCAATCCAATCGGGGAAAGCGAAGGAGCGGCCGAGGCCGACTACGCTGAACTTGACGTCCTTCTCCTGCTTTCTAATTTTGCTGAAAAGCTTGACGATCTTGTTGCGCTGCGACCAAATAATCGGCTTAAGCAGCATGCGCAGCAGCTTATAGCGCTTCGCCGCTTTAATCACATAAGGATTATCGAGCCATACCCGATCCTCGCGCCAAATAAACGTAATTCGCGTCGGCCCAGGCTGGGGCTCCTCCATCTGAAACGGACGCATTTTCGTAAAATGCTCAATATTGAACCGGCTCGGATGCGAATACGCTCTGCTGACGAAAACCTGCTTAAAACGCTCGCATTGCGCTGAAATTTGCTCATCCAGCTGTGGATAGAACTGCTGCGCCTTGGAGAGCGGCACATTGACCGTCCACACCTCAGCTGCATAATCCGGTACCATCCATTTCATAAACGACTGCACGAGGACGATGATGCCAATATCCGGATTTTCGATACGTTCACGTTCAGCGTTCAACAGCTTGAGCAGGGAATGACCGTAGAGAAAGTCGATGCAGTTAATGATAACCACATCACGGCAAGCCTCTTTAATCTCTACCTCAAGCCTGACCTGTTCATCAGCAGCTGGATGCTGGAGGCTATGAAGCAGCGGATTGCCGAGCCAGCCTTTGGATTCCTCATGACCACTAAGCGTGTACGACGCCCGATCAATCAAATACGGATAAGTCGTTGCATGCCCGACCTTCAAATCCTCTACGTATTCGCCGCCGCAGGCAGGGCAGCACGCTTCCACGCATACATGAATGCCCTGCCACAGCACTCGTTCATTGGCAAGAACAACGCCGCAGTGCCGGCAAATGCCTTCATGCTCGATTACCGGTTTAATTTTAATCATCGCTCACTCCAGCTTTCTTCAATAATAAAGAGCGGCAAAATTGCTCTGCCGCCCTGTTCTGCTTTCTATTAAACGCCTGCCCCTGCTGCGCCAATCAAGCTGTTGTTATAGGCTGTTTCTGCACGAACCCGTTTCAAATCCTCATCAACCATCATATGAATCAACTGCTGAAAACCAACCTCCAGCTCCCAGCCAAGCTTCTCTTTCGCTTTTGTACAATCACCCAGCAGCAAATCGACTTCTGCCGGACGTACAAATTCAGGATCTATGACGACATATTTGCTGTAATCAAGCCCTACATAGGAAAACGCAACCTCCAGCAGCTCGCGAACCGTGTGCATTTCCCCCGTCGAAATAACGAAATCATCCGCTTCATCCTGCTGGAGCATCAGCCACATCGCCTTAATATAATCGCCTGCGAAGCCCCAATCGCGCAGCGCATCCAAATTGCCCATGCGCAGCTCATTTTGCACACCGAGCTTAATGCGGGCAGCGGCATCCGTTACTTTGCGCGTTACGAACTCAAGGCCGCGCCGAGGCGATTCGTGGTTGAACAAAATGCCCGAGCAGGCGAACATATTAAAGCTTTCGCGGTAGTTGACCGTAATCCAGTGGCCGTATACTTTGGCAACGCCATAGGGACTGCGCGGGTAAAAAGGTGTCGTTTCCTTTTGCGGCGTCTCTTGCACTTTGCCATACATTTCGCTGCTGGATGCTTGATAGAAACGCGCTTCCGGCTTAACGATGCGAACGGCTTCCAGCATATTGGTAACCGCAAGCGCCGTCAGCTGCGCGGTAGCCAGCGGCTGTGGCCAGGAAGCGGCTACGAACGATTGCGCCGCCAAATTATATACCTCATCCGGATTGGAAATGCGTACCGCTTCGATTAAGGAAGCAAGATCCGTCAAATCGCCGGAAATCCACTCGATCTGATTTTTAATATGAGCGACATTTTCATAGTTTGGCGTGCTCGTTCTTCTTCTCATGCCATACACCTTGTAGCCTTTTTCCAGCAAAAATTCGGCCAAATACGATCCGTCCTGCCCGGTTACACCGGTTACTAGCGCTCTCTTCATCTTCATTCCTCCAAAGGGATTATTGTATACTGTGATGGAAATGTGTCTGCGCTGCGTGAAAAGGACCTGCTTCCGATCGCCATTGCCCTTGAATTTCTCTGAATCTCCCATCAAACGGTAGAAATTCAAGGACAAAAACATATGCTTACGATGCTGCTTTCCTACGGAAAGCTTTAAACGAACACTTCGTTTCTCCAGCAGGCTCTTTTCACTCCGCTACGACATTTCATCACATGTGTCTGGTTTTTAAATATTAATGATTGACTAGAGCTTCCTTCTGATATGCGGTATATACCGAGCGTAGTCCTTCTTCCAGCGTAATGCTGGATTTCCAGCCGAGCCTGTTCAGCTTCGATACATCGACCAGCTTGCGCGGCGTTCCGTCAGCAACGGTTGTATTGAATGTAATTTCCCCTTCATATCCCACGATAGAGCCTATCAGCTCTGCGAGCTCTTTAATTGAAATGTCTTCTCCTACGCCAATATTGACGATGTCATTGCCTTCATAATGGCGCATTAAGTAGATGCAGGCATCCGCCAAATCATCGGAGTGAAGAAACTCGCGCTTCGGATTGCCGGAGCCCCATACTTCCACAGATGGCTGGCCGGATTGCTTTGCTTCATGAAATTTACGAATAAGTGCGGGCAATACATGAGAAGTTTTTAAATCGAAGTTGTCGTTGGGCCCGTAGAGGTTCGTTGGCATAGCGGAAATGTAGGTTGTACCGTATTGCCGGTTATACGATTGGCACATTTGGATGCCGGCGATTTTGGCAATCGCATAAGGCGCATTCGTTGGCTCCAGCTCGCCTGTCAGCAAATATTCCTCTTTCAGCGGCTGCGGAGCAAATTTAGGATAAATGCAGGTTGATCCAAGAAACAGCAGCTTGCCAACATGCGTTTGATAAGCGGCATCAATCACATTCGTTTGAATGAGCAAATTATCGCGAATAAAGTCGGCTGGGTAATCGTTGTTTGCCACGATGCCGCCCACTTTAGCTGCAGCGAGAAACACATAATCGAAAGCTTCTTGCTGGAAAAAAGCGAGCACCTCATCCTTTTTGCGCAAGTCCAGCTCCGCGCTAGTACGGTAGACAAGATTTTGATAGCCTTGCTCGTGAAGGGCTCTGACGATAGCCGAGCCAACAAGCCCGCGGTGTCCCGCCACATAAATTTTAGCTCCTAGTTCCATCCCTTTATTCCTCTCCCTTTTAGCGGGCTGTGCTTTTTAAGCCTTATATTTTATAAAAGCATGGTGAAAAAGACGAAGCGGAATGAAAAGCTTGGACTGGAGAAGCGACAGCGTTCGCTTTTGACCCGAAATTTCCACCGCAGATGCGGTTTAGATGGAGAAATTGGGGGTCAATGGCGATCGGAAGCCAAGCTTTTCATGCAGCGAAGCTTCTTTTTCATCATTCTTTTAAAATTAAGGTTTTAAAGCCACGCCCCTAATATGCATCCTTTGAGCCGAACATCACCTTAACAGTCAGCAAAATAATTTTAATATCGAAAATAATGCTTCTTTGCTTAATATATTGGAGGTCAAGCTCCACCATTTCATGAAAATTCAGTTCATTTCGGCCGCTCACCTGCCATAAACCGGTACAGCCAGGCGTTACGCGCAAGCGCAGCTTGTCATAGCTGCTGTAGCTTTCGACTTCCCGCGGCAGCGGTGGTCGAGGACCGACGAGCGACATATCGCCGCGAAGCACGTTCCAAAACTGCGGCAGCTCATCAATGCTCGTTTTCCGTATAAAACGGCCGATCTTCGTAATGCGCGGGTCTTCCTTCATTTTGAACATGGCGCCTTCTACTTCATTTTGGCTAAGCAAATCCTCCAGCATTTCCTCGGCGTTGGACACCATGGAACGGAATTTGTACATATTAAATGTCCGCTCATTACGACCAACCCTCGTCTGGTAAAAGAAGATTTTGCCGCGCGGGTCCTCCAGCTTGATGAGAACAGCCACGAGAATCAGAATCGGCGATAAAATCATAATGCCTGTAGCTGCCCCGATAATATCCACTGCCCGCTTTGCCATTAAATAGAGGCGCAGCGACTTTCTTTTTTCATAGCTTGCATTAAAACCGCCTTCCAATACGGCCCTGGCATCATTGCGCTGCGGGGATGGGGGCATTCGCAATCACCTCGATTAAATAGTAGAATAACGATTTCAATACTCTAAGCAAAAACGACTTCGTCGTCCTTCTGGGACGTGCGAAGAGCTTTGTCGGAGAATTCTAATCACATATAAGGATGAAACTTATAAATTCTTAGAATTCAAGGTGAAACGGCCGAAAGCTACTAGTTTGCTTTAATCAGCTGCTCTCTGACCAAAATATCCTCCAGAACGGATAGCAACTGGCCGCGAAGCTCTTGGTTTTGCAAGGCGAAATCGAGTGTCGTTTTAATAAAGCCGAGCTTTTCGCCGACATCGTACCGAATGCCTTCGAAATCATAAGCAAAAACGCCCTGATGCTCATTCAGCTTCTGAATCGCGTCTGTAAGCTGGATCTCGCCGCTGACGCCCTCTTCCTGCTTTTCCAGAAAGCCAAATATTTCAGGGGTTAATATGTATCGCCCCATAATAGCCAAGTTCGATGGCGCCTGGCCTCTCGCCGGCTTTTCCACGAAATGGTTCACCTCATAAAGGCGGTCAAATTTTTCTAAAATGTCTACGATGCCGTAACGATCCGTCTGATCATCGGCCACCGTCTGGACGCCAATCACTGATTTTTGCGTTTTTTCATATTGCTCAATCAGCTGCTTCACGCAAGGCACTTCCGCCTGGACGATGTCATCTCCGAGCAGCACCGCAAACGGCTCATTGCCGATAAAATTTCGCGCACACCATACGGCATGGCCAAGCCCCTTCGCTTCCTTTTGCCGGATATAATGGATATCTACATTGGAGGAACGCCTGACTTCATCCAAAAGGTCGAACTTGCCTTTGCTGAACAAGTTGTTCTCCAGTTCAAACGCATGGTCAAAATGGTCTTCAATCGCCCGCTTGCCCTTGCCCGTTACAATAATGATGTCTTCAATGCCTGATGCCACCGCCTCTTCGACGATGTACTGGATCGTTGGCTTATCCACGATTGGCAGCATTTCCTTCGGCATGGCTTTCGTCGCTGGCAGGAAACGTGTTCCTAGCCCTGCTGCAGGTATGATTGCTTTTTTGACCTTCTTCATCATCCATCACCCTATCCCTATTTATTCTTTATCTATGAATGCCATTCTTAGAAGTTAAAAATGCTAGTTATTGCCTCTTGCCTATAGCAAAAGGCAATAACTATTATTTTTAACAGGGCATTTAACCCTTCCTCACATCACACCCTCGACAATCATGTCTAAGGTCGCTTGACCCACAGCGTGACCGAGTGCCTACCCTGATAAAGGTGTTATAGGCATGACCTGAGCCATTCGGCTCCGTTATTCATTTACTCTTTTTTTTAAAACAGGCTGGAGCTGACAGCTTAAGATTTGGCTGTTTCATAATATTGCAGCTGAATATCCTCGCTGTCCTTCGGATTGATTTTATTCATGACGACTCCGACAATTTGCGCCTGTACGCGGTCGAGATTCGCCTTCATCTTTTTGACCATTTCCTTCTTCACCTTGCCTGCCAGCACAACCAAGACGACGCCATCGCAAAACGCGCTTACGATAAGGGCATCGGTTACAGCGAGCACCGGCGGCGTATCGAATAAAATCACGTCATAATGCTCTTTCCACTCCTGCACGAGTGCTTTCATCCTATTAGAGCCAAGCATCTCGGAAGGATTCGGAGGAATCGGACCGGATGTAATGACCGATAAATGCTCTACCATCGTATCCATAACCGCCTCCTGCCATGAAAATTGATTGGAAATGGCACTGCTGAGGCCGATGCGATTCGGCTTGTCGAACACCTGATGCAGTGACGGCTTGCGCATATCGGCATCAACCAACAGCACCTTGCGTTCCTCTTGGGCAATCGTGACCGCCAGATTGGTAATCGTCGTCGTCTTTCCTTCATCCGGCTGAGAGGAGGCAATCATTAAAATTTGCTTGGGCGTGTCGATTTCGGCATATTGGATGTTGGTGCGAAGCGTTCGGTAAACTTCCGAAATGGGAGAATTGGGATTCGTTAACGCTACTAAATTCGTCTCACTGGTTAATCGTCGCATGCTGCCCTTCACCTACCCCTTGGTTATTCAATACACGTTTGCGGGAAGGACGGACATCTTCCTTCGTCATCTTCGGTACAGAGGCAATGACGGGAATGCCCAGCACCGCTTCAACCTCGGACTCCATCTTAAACGTGTCATCCAAATACTCAATTAAAAACACAAGTCCAATCGCCAGCATAAGCGCTGCAACAAAGCTAACCAGAATGACGAAAATGGGATTGTTGTTAATGGGATATGCAGCGGCTTTTTCATTCGCCTTATCCAGGACTGTAACGTTGTCGACCTTCATAATGAGGGGAATTTGTTCCTTGAAGATGGTGGATACTGCATTGACCATTTGTGCGGCCCGTGCATACGATTGATCTCGAATCAGCAAATCCATGACCTGCGAATTTTCAGCCGAGGAGACGGATATTCGCCCGGCCAGCTGTGCAGGTGTAATGTTCAACTCGGGATAACGCTCTGTTACCTGACCGAGTATCGTCTCTGATTTTATAATGACCTTGTACGAGTTGATCATCATAATATTCGTTTGCAGCGTTCCTACACTTGGGGAAAATTGGCCGTCAGGCAAGGCGGTTTGATTAACGAGCAGCCTGGCATGGGCTTGATAGATAGGGGTCGTAAAAAAGAAGCTTTTTACCGCTGCTGCCACACAGGCGATAAGAACAATGACCGCAACCAGCCCTATTTTTTTTCGGATCATTTTCATATATTGTTTCAACTCCACTGTTATCCCTCCACAGGCTATCCGTTTTTCTTTGTCTATTTCCCAAAAGCAGAAACTTGTCTCTTAGAGTCGAGACTTCTCAGTAGCTGACATAACGGCGTCAATCATCCACCCTTTCACTCTGCTATTCTTTTTTGAAATATAGGAAAGGATATGGAATTTCCATCCTTTCTCTATATTTCTACGCGAAACGGCAGCTTTTGCCGCCTGAGGACGGCGTCAGCCGTTTACGCTTGAAATATAGGAAAGGATTTGGTTTTTCCATCCTTTCTCTATATTTCTTCGCGAAACGTTTGCTTTGCCCCCAGAGGATGGCGTCAGCCGTTTACGCTTGATTTGACAAATACGGATGCTTTTAGTGCCTTTTTTCAAAGCGTCTGCCGCCTGCTGCGTGATACATTATGTATTTTTACAACCCTAACTTTACGATACAATACGTATCATGTCAATAGCTTTTTCACATATTTTCATAAAATTGCGTCAGAACGTAACTGAAAGCGCAATCCGAACAAAGACAGCGTTTTCACTGAAAAACTCCGTATTCTCTGGGAAAAATGGGCCTTTTTCATAAATCAAACTAACTTATATGCGGAAATTATACATTTATTCCTGAAGGGGAGACGAGGAAAAGCCTGAAATATAGCGAGGTAGATTTGCAGACAAAATTCGATACAATATGTATATAAAAGTAGATAGAAGGTCCTGAGACTAATGGCTTCGGCCAAAAGAGGTAGATGGGAATAACCGTGTGGAAGCAGCGCTAACCATACCTATATATTGACCCCTGATCTGATCGCCACGTCTCCTATTTATTAATGAAGGCTTATAATTATCCATGTCAAAAAACAGGGCATGGGAACGAATATCGTCCCATACCCTGCTTGCTGTCCTAACTATGGCAAATGCTGCGGTACTCCTCTTAAAAAAAGTCCATCAAAAACGTCTTATGCTGCGGTATCCGGCGTTCGAGCAGCGCAGCAGCTTCCGCATCACCCGTTATCCGTCCCGCTTCTGCAAGCCAGGAGGCTTTACGGCCACCAAGCAGCAGTGCTGACAGGGTCTGAATATCCAAGGCTAGCTGAGGAACAGCCTGCGCTTGCTTACTGCCCGGCTGTTCTTCGCCAGTTCTCGTCAAACGTGCCGCCCCGGCTGCATCGAATGCTAACCGGAATTGGCCGTTGTTCCATTCGGCGTGCGCATCTGTAATGACAAGCTCCAATGCCTCTTCCTGCTCGCACGAAGCGAAAGGATACTGGCTCACGAAAGCTTCCGCATCCACAATCCGCGTCATAAAATAAGACTGCAGCTCCTGCTTGATTCTCGGGTCCGGCAGCAGAAATGGCAGTGGATCATCATTTGCCACCGTCACAGTAACTTCATCCAGCATGGAGTCATGATTGCTAATGAATGTCCAAATCGCAGTGCGAGCTTCCTCTGTTGGTACAGCCAGCTCGTGAATCGTCATTTTACGGTTTTCGATTTGATAGCTCACATATCCTGCCATCTCATCGGCCGCATTATAATATACGGCTGTATGACCCGGCTTGTTGAGTATCCGTTGAGCCCACCACTCGGATGTTCTAACAAGCGTTCCTGTATACCGCGATACAAACTTGGCGTACACCTGATCCAGCAGCGCACTATCCACCTCTGCCAGCCGCTGAATTCGTCCGCTTGTCGCTTTACGCAGAGGAAGCTGGCCCGCTGCGATCGTATACGCCTTGCGCTCCACCGTCATCTCCCAGCCGAATTTTCGATAGAAGGCAAACGCAAACGGATGCAGCATGCTTACCGTCTGCCCCGCACCCTTCATTAACTCAAGCGACCGTTTCAATAATTCGCTTACACAGCCAAGCCTTCTCGCCTCCGGCCATGTCGCAACTCCCGCAAGCCCGCCCATAGCGAACGGCTTGCCTTGCACCCATATTTCGAGCGGCAGCAAAGTAAGTGCCGAGAGAAGCTGCCCTTGCTCATCGAATGCGCCCAGCTCCTGCTCCGGGCGGAATTTTTGCTCGTCCTGCTCCCGCTGGCTAGGTGAAAGCTTAAATTGAAAGGCATATTCGGACAGCTTCAATCTTTCCTCAAAATGTTTGGCTTCCAGTGCTCTGATCTCCATCTCTAATAGCCTCCTTGTTTTCCCCTTTTTCTCTATTCGCGCTGCTTTCAAGCGCATCCTATTCCATCTGCTTCTATCATACATTAGGGAGCGGGTTAGCGGCAAAAGGAAAGCCGCCAGGCCATGAACCATGACCGGCGGCTTGCACTAATACAAAGACAGCGAGCAGCTTATTTCGCTTGCGAGCTTCGATAGTCGGCGAGAAACTTCTCAATGCCGATATCCGTCATCTCTATTGTTGAAAAAATAATCTAATTTCGCGAGCAGCGCTTTCATCTGAGTCAGAGCCATGTATGATGTTGCTTTCTACGGTTAACGCATAATCGCCGCGAATCGTTCCGGGCTGGGCTTCCTTCGGATTGGTTTTGCCAATGATGTTTCTTGCATTTTGCACCGCATCCGGTCCTTCCAAAATCATCGCAAACACTTTGCCGGAAGTAATGAAATCTACCAATTCGCCGAAAAATGGCTTTTCCACATGCTCCACATAATGCTGCTTGGCAAGGGCAACATCTACATTCATCAGCTTGGCCTGCACAATCTCAAACCCTTTTCCCTCAAACTTTGCTACGATATGGCCAATTAGGCCGCGTTTAACCCCATCTGGTTTCACCATTACAAAAGTACGACTCATACGCTAACTTCCTCTCTTCTATTCTAAACTGTTATTATCCATTTCATTTCCTGTCTGATCTAATGCTAGATTACGGACGGCAAGGATCAATTATAGAATAATCTGACTTTTCAAAGATTTCGTCGAAATCCTCAATTCCTTTTTCCAAAATGATCGCTGCTTCTTTTTCGGTAATCGGAACGGCCCATAAGAGTGGAAAAACTTCGCTGCCGACCTGCAGCTCCTCCAAGCTATCGCTTTCACCGCGCAGCTCATCAAGCAACAAAGCTTTCGCATGCCAGTTCTCCGGCGCTAAAGCACTTGAGCCCATGACGAGAGGTACGGACAAGTCGGTGGCGCTTTCAATATGATGAGCGATTAAATCGGCAAAATAATTAAAAATCCGATCTGCCTTCTCTCCGCCCAAATCCGATGGAAGAGCCATCATCCATTCACAGGCTGCGGGCTGCCCGGACTTGTAAACCGTATTGGACAAGCCAATTGTCACAAATCTTGAAACTCCTCCCCTATCAGGAAAAAGGTACATTTCAATATAGACGCCGCTCTCCATCTTGGACATGATTACCCGATATTCGGGCATGCCCCACTGCTCCATATAAGCACTAAGCAAAATGCTTCTGCGAACATCAAAGGCAAACCTATCATTTTCAGCAAAAAATTCCATTTTCATCAAAGCACCCTATCGCAAAAGCGGTTTGTTCGGTAAGTAATGAAGCGACTTCACGTAACGGATTGTACGTGTTTTGGCCCGCATGACGATGGAATGTGTTTCCGCCCGCTGATCGGGCAAATAACGAACACCGCCCATAAATTCGCCTGGTGTTACGCCAGTAGCAGCGAAAATCACATCATCCGTGCCGACCATATCGTTGATATACAAAATTTTGCGAGGATCAGACAGCCCCATAGAAATGCAGCGCTCATACTGCTCTTCATTTTCCGGCATGAGACGGCCTTGAATTTCTCCGCCCAGACATTTAAGTGCGGCAGCTGCCAGCACACCCTCAGGCGCGCCGCCAGAGCCTACATACAAATCAATACCCGCTTCAGGAAAGGACGGTGCCATCGCGCCCGCTACGTCTCCATCTGACAGAAACTTGATTCGCACGCCTGCTTTGCGCAGCTCTAGAATGGTATCTGCATGACGCTCTCTGTCGAGAATCATGACGGTGAGGTCAGATACTGGCTTATCAAGGGCGAGGGCCGCTTTTTCAAGCGTTGTCACGATCGGATCGCGCAGCGACAGCTTCCCAGCAAGTGCAGGGCCCACTGCGAGCTTCTCCATATACATGTCAGGCGCATGCAGCAATTGGCCCTTCGGCGCTACAGCAAGGACAGCCATCGCATTATTCAATCCTTTGGCAACGATTTCAGTTCCCTCCAGCGGGTCTACTGCCACGTCAACCTCAGGACCGTTCATGCTGCCGACCTGCTCTCCGATATACAGCATCGGCGCCTCATCCATTTCGCCTTCGCCAATTACAACGGTTCCACGGATCGATACGGTGTCGAACATGCTGCGCATCGCTTCCGTTGCCGCGCCGTCTGCGCTATGCTTGTCACCGCGTCCCATCCAAGGAGAAGCCGCAAGTGCGGCAAGCTCCGTTACTCGTATAAGCTCCAAAGATAATTCGCGTTCCAGCATCTGTAATCTCCCTCTCCTTCGTATTGCCAACTTTTCGTCATCTATACCTCTTCGCACAGCAACCCTGGAAGTGTGGTGGAAAAAAGGCTGCGCTGCTAGCTGTTCATCATTTCTATAATAATGCCAGCTGTTTCCTCAATAGCCCGGCTCGTTACATCGATGACAGGACAGCCAAGCTCCTCCATGACGCGTGACGCATGATTAAGCTCCTCCATGATGCGTTCCATGGAAGCGTATTGGGCCGAACCCGGCAAGCCCAGCGTCTTCAGACGCTCAGAGCGAATGTGCAGCAGTTGTTCTGGCTGCATCGTCAAGCCGACAATAAGGCGGCCTGGCAGCGGATACAACTCAGCAGGCGGCTTCACCTCGGGCATCAGCGGCAAATTCGCTGCCTTAATGCCTTTGTGGGACAAGAATACGCTAAGCGGCGTCTTCGACGTCCGCGATGCCCCAATCAGCACCACTTGGGCCTGTATAAATCCTCTTGCATCTTTGCCATCATCGTATTTAACCGCAAACTCAATCGCTTCCATACGGCGATAATATTCATCATCCATTGAATGGAGCAGGCCTGGCTTGCGCTTCGGAAAGCTGCCAAAGGTATCCACGTAGGCTTGCATCATCGGCCCCATCACATCGACTGCGCGTACACCCCAGCGTAAAGCTTCTTCCTTCATGAGCTCGCGCAGCTCCGGCTGTACGAGGGTATAGCTGATAAAGCCGCCTGTGCGGGCTGCTTCAGCAACAACCTGAATAACCTCGTCCTCCGTCTTCATATGGCCATAACGTTTAATTTTGACATGCTCCGAAGAAAACTGCCGCAGCGTTGCTTTCGCCACTGCCTCTGCTGTCTCGCCCACCGCATCGGAGCACACGTATATGATTTCTTCTGTCATAAACCTTGTTCCCCCAGTTCCTCTGCTGCTGCGATGTCCGACATCAGACGAATAATATTGGATTTGGACACCCAACCGGTAACCTCGGGACCTTGACCGGACTCGTCCACCGACGTAATAACCGGCAAACAGTCCACTTGATGTAAAATCATTTTGCGAATCGCATCCGCCACCGAATCATCACTGGAAAGCGTCACGATATTCGGAAAACGCGTCATAACCATGCTTACAGGAATGGATGCAGCTCCCGCATTGCCTAGCGTAATTTTCAGCAAATCCTTGGGCGTTACGATGCCGACAAATTTTTTCTCTTCATTAACAATCAGCAGCGTATCCGCATTTTCGGTAAACAGAGTGATTACAGCATCATGAACGGAAAGCGTATCCGGTATGTTCACTGGTACTCCTTGTATTTCGGCAACCTTCATATGATCAAAGCGCTGCCTCGTTTCCGAATTGTCCACGCCGCGGTAGGCATTGCCTAGGAAATAACCGACTTTCGGCTTGGCATCAAGAAGCCCCAGCATCACGAGCAGCGAAAAATCCGAGCGCAGAGTAGGACGGCTCACGCCTATATAATCTGCAAGTTGCTCTCCGGTAACAGGCGCATGCTTCTTTACCAGCTCAATAAGCTCTAACTGCCTGGATGATAGCTGTATAACGTTCTCTCCCCCTCTCGACCATATCTATCTATAAGATAGTCATCATATTGAATGGTCATTATCCGCAATTAATATAACACATATAAATATGATGCACAATATATAAGACGTCATAAACCTATTAGTGTTTCTGATAGCAGATGAAAGAGAACGATATAATGCTCATAAATCCCCTTTTAGAGAAAAATGACCCCTATATGACGCCCCTTGCCCCTCAGGCGCAAGTGAATCCCACATTTATGGGATGGTGCATTCTCCTCCACCCTCTATAATTGAGAATGATTCTTAACAAAACCACACAAACACTTAAGGAGTTGGACAAACGAATGGGTACATTTCGTCACCAGATCAGCAGGCTGCTAATGGCAGGGACACTTGCTGTATCCATGATTATTGCCGGCTGTTCCAGCAGCGAGAAGGAGCCCCAGGCTTCAAGCCCTGCTTCGAATGCAACGGCGTCAGCGGAAACATCGGCAGAAACCGCTGCACAGCAGCAGGCAACAGCAACAGCAGCACAGGAAGCACAGGCTGTCACTTTTCTAACGCCAAAGGCGCCTTCGCTCATTCCAGCACTTCTTGCAGCAGACAAGCCTGCGGATACGATTGCGCTTAAAATAGAAACTTGGGATACGATTGAGCAGTTGCTCGCCCGCGTCCAAAACGGCGATGCCGCCTTTATTGCAGCTCCGCTTAATGTGGGCAGCAATCTTTATGCCAAAGGCTTGCCGGTTCAGCTCATTCAAGTCAATACATGGGGCTCCATGTACCTCATATCGACGGATACGGAAAAACAAACGCTCGCCGATCTTGCAGGCGAAACCGTCTATATTCCCGGCCAAGGCGGCCCTCCCGACACCTTGACGAAATATTTGATTAGCGAAGCAGCACTTGCTTCGGATATTGAGCTCGCCTATTCGACGATTCCGGATATGATGCAGCAGCTTGCTGCGGGTACGATCAAGCATGCCGTGCTGCCGGAGCCAGTCCTTAGCGGACTGCGCATGAAGCTGGAAGGCAAGCTGTCCGAGGTGGTCGATTATGATGCGGAATGGCAAAAAGCATTTGGCGAAAGCTTGCCGCAAACCGGCGTATTCGTGAATAGCGAATGGGCCAAAACCAATAAAGAAGCAATTGCCGCCTTCCAAAGCCAGTATAAAGCAGCGCTCGAGGAAGCCATTCAGCCAGGCGCTAATTTAACTGCGGCTGCCGAAGCCTTCGGCATGCCGGAAGCTGTTTTGACGCAGGCCATGGGCAAAATTACACTTTCCTTCAAGACAGCTGCGGAATCACGTCAAGAAACGGATCGCTACTTCGATATATTGCTGAAAATGGCGCCAGAGTCGGTCGGGGGCAAGCTGCCGGATGATGGCTTCTACTACGCGCCGTAATGGCTTGCGGCCAATAAGCGCCGCATTGCTCCTGCTGCTCGTTTGGGCGGGGGCGGCGCGTTTGTATCCGCCGGTCATTTTGCCCGGTCCCATCGAAACGCTGCAAGCATTGGCAGCACTCGTTGCCGAAGGAGCGCTGTGGGAGCCGCTGAAGCGGACCATCGCCCGTTTTGCCGCAGGCTTCGCGCTCGCCTTCCTGCTTGGAGCCGGACTAGGCGTGGCTGCCGGATGGCGGGACAGCGTACAGGCATATATTCGCCCCGCCATTTCACTGCTTCAGGCGGTACCGCCTGTGTCTTGGATGCTGTTAGCCATCATGTGGCTGGGCACGAATGGCGGGGCACAGGTGCTAATCGTCACGATTGCGCTTGTTCCTGTTTTCTTTTTCAATACGGTCGAAGGGGTCAGGCAGGCTCCGCGCGAGCTGCTGGAAATGGCCGCTGTGTACCAAGTAGGCGCAGGCAAACGAATTGCCGGCATTTATATGCCCGCATTGAAGCCCTTCTGGTCGGCCGCTGTTATGGTCAATCTCGGTATGGGCTGGAAAACGGTTGTCATGGCGGAGCTTATTAGCGGTCATACGGGGATCGGCGCGTCGATGAATACGGCGCGAATTTATTTGGAAATACCGGACGTTATGGCATGGACGCTCATCATTGCCCTGCTCGGCCTATCAATGGAGCAGATCGCACGAAAGCTGCTCCATCGCAAAGAACCGGCAGCTGCCGATTAACATGATCTAGAAGGAGAAACGCTGATGCAATTCGATAACATCAAGCTGACCTTTGGCGGCAAAACCGTTTTCCAAGATTTTTCCCTGCAATTGGACGAGGGAAAAACAACCTGCCTGATGGGCGCCTCCGGCATTGGCAAAACATCGCTTCTTCGCTGTGCAGCAGGCTTGGAGAAGCCCGAGCAGGGCCGGGTGATTCGCAACAGCAGCATTAACAAGCACCGCATTAGCTGCGTTTTCCAAGAGCCACGTTTGCTGCCCGGCAAAACGGTGCTCGAAAATGTACTTTGGGTGCTAGGCCCAAACAGCGCCAAGCCTGCTAAAAACAGCTGCACGCGCGATAAGGTCATTGAGCTGCTTCGCGAAGCAGGACTTGCGGCTGCCATCCATCACTACCCCCGCCAGCTCAGTGGCGGCATGCGGCAGCGTGTTTCGCTCGTGCGGGCATTCGCTGCCAGCCCTGATTTGCTGCTGATGGATGAGCCGTTTCAAAGTCTTGATCCAGCCGCAAGGCTCAACATGCAGCAGCTTCTGCTCAAGCTGTGGGACAAGGACAAGCCCACCGTGCTCCTCGTCACCCATGACTGCGATGAAGCTTTACGGCTTGGTTCGAGAATCGTTCTGCTAGCAGGCTCCCCCGCCTCAGTAGCCTTGGACGTTCATGAAGACCAGCATCTAATCCAAATCAACAACGAACACCAAACGAGCATCATGCGCCCTGCAGAGACAAACCTTGGATCAGCTTTCAACGAAGCAGATCAAAAGCTCCTGAAGCAGCTCATTGGCGAGGAAACCTAAATTATAACCTAAACCTAAGAAGCCAGCAGGGCTAGGGAAGCTTTTCCCGGCTCTGCTGGCTTCTTTTCTTCTATTAATAAGCGAACTACGTTATTCCTCAGTCATCTCTAGGAACAGCTTGACATCGGCAGTCGTCAAAGCGACCGCCTCCCGCCAGAAATCAGGCTCCTCCAAATTGACGCCCAAATGCTTTTGCGCCAAATCCTCAACCGTCATGCGGCCGGTATCTTGCAGCAGCGCCACATAGCGGTCAGCAAAAGCTGCCCCTTCCTTCACGGCCCGTGCGTAAATGCCTGCGCTGAACAAGTAGCCGAACGTATACGGGAAGTTGTAGAATGGCACATCCGTGAAGTAGAAATGCAGCTTTGAAGCCCAGAACAGCGGGTGCACCTGTCCGAATGCGCCGCAGAACGCTTCACGCTGCGCTTCCTCCATCAGCTTGTTGAGCTCCTCTACGGTCAGCATGCCTTCGGCACGACGCTCATAGAAACGAGTCTCGAACAAAAACCGCGCATGGATATCCATGAAAAAGGATACCGCGCTGCTCAATTTTTCTTCCAGCAGAGCGATTTTCTCATCCTTGTCCGTAGCAGCCTTAAGCGCGGAATCCGATACGATCAGCTCTGCGAACGTCGAGGCTGTTTCGGCCACATTCATCGCATATTCCTGCGAATAGGCTGGCAAATCATTCATCACATGCTGATGGTAAGCATGTCCCAGCTCATGCGCAAGTGTCGACACATTCGATGCGGTACCCGAATACGTCATAAAAATTCTTGTCTCTTTGCTTTTCGGCAATGATGTACAGAAGCCGCCAGGACGCTTGCCCGGACGATCCTCGACCTCGATCCATTGGTCTACAAATGCTTTTTCTGAAAAAGCGGCCAGCTCCGGGCTGAACTTCGCAAACTGCTCTAAAATTTGCGCCGCGCCCTCGTCATAGCTGACGACCTTCTCTGCCGTACCGATGGACGCGTACATATCGTGCCAATCCATTTGCTCGACACCAAGCAGCTTCGCTTTGCGCTGCATATATTTAACCAACTCCGGCTTGCCCTCGTTGATCGCCGACCACATGGCCCCGATCGTCTTCTCGCTCATCCGGTTCATTTGCAGCGGCTCCTTGAGCGCTGAGTCCCAGCCCCGCTTGCCATACAATTTCAGGCGGAAGCCGGAAATCCGGTTCAAGGCGTCTGCGCACAGATCAGCCTGCTCGCCCCATTCCCGTTCCCACTCGGCAAAAGCCGCCTGCCGCACCGAACGGTCACTCGCTGACAGCTTATTGAACATCTGCCCTGCCGACAGCTCGCGCTTCTCGCCATCCGCGCCGATATCATTAAATTTCGCCCGCGATACGACGAGATTGTACAAATCTCCCCAGCCATGATAGCCGTCTACCGCCATATCTTCGATTAAAGACTCCAGCTCTGGAGACAGCTTCTCCTTCGCTTGCTCGCGGCGCTCCGTCAAGCTGAATGCAATCTCAGCCGCTGGTCCCTCGCTGATCCATGCTGTCCAGCTTGCATCATCAACGCTGCGCAGCACATTATCATAGCGCGTCAACGCGCCTTGGAAGGCCGCATTCAGCGTCTTGATGCGATCATTCAAGGCGGTTGCAGCTTTGTCCTTCATATTTTGCGCGGTCAAACAAGCTACGAATGAATCCGACTGGCGCATCCGCAGCAAAACCGACTGCACAAGCTCCGTTGCCCTGTTTAAATAAGCGGCTCCCTCCTGCGGTGCTGCAAGCAGTCCTTCTAGCTCCGACAGTTCCTGCTGCACCGCAGCCAGCTCCGCTGCAAAAGCCTCCGAGCCCGCTCCTCCTGCATAAATCGATTCCAAATTCCATGTTAATGAATAATGACCAACTGACATCCGTCTATCTCCTCTCCTAGCCCAATCTTCCTTAACGACTAAATCAACCAAGGTGAAACGGCTATCGCCGTCCTTTGGTGGCGCAGCGCGTTTCAGTCCGAGAAATATAGAGAAAGGATGAGAAAATCATATACTTTCCTATATTTCAAGCGTAAACGGCTGAAGCGGTCCTTCGGCGGCAAAGCTGTCGTTTCAAGGGTGAAATATAAGCCTATTTATAGGTGTGAAACTTATTAATGCTTATATTTCATTAAAAACCGCCCGTAAGATTCGCTTTTCATTTGCGCATTCTTCGGAGGCGGTGTATAACTTAATTATATACAGATTGGAGGATTTCTACCATGTCCCAGCCTTTACAAATTTCAGCGGATACCGCAATCAAGCTGTCCAAGCAGCTCGGCATCCCGATTGAGCACTTAATGCATATGCCAAAACATATTTTGCTGCAAAAGCTCGGTGAGCTCGCCAAAGCTGAAGCTGAGGCTAACACAGCCGCTGCGAACCCGTCAGAAGATGAAGCTTCAGGAGACAAGCCTGTATGATTCCGTTTGAGAACACCTGGCCCTACGACATCATGATGAATGACATCTATGTACATGATTGCCCGTTTTGCCAGGCCAGCAATGTGCTAATCCCGATTCGTCCCAAGGAAATCCCGCTCATCCAGCAAGGCAAAAAAAAGCTGCTGGTCTTTCCCTGCTGCCACAACCGAGTAACGATCATCGATGTCGATGGCGACTATTTGCTGGCAACCGAGCGCTTGCGCAAGCTGGGCGGTTAACTCGTTAGCGCGGACAGGCCTTCCAAGCCTTCATTGAAAAAGAGAGCGCCTGCCGCTTGTCCGAAGCATCCTGCTCCCGTTCAACTAAAGGAAGCCTCGGACTATTAGCCTCTTGCCTCATAGCAAAAACAAGAAGCTTCCACAACCGCTGCTTACGGCGGAAATGCGGAAGCTTCTTTATTCGTTCCAGACTGCTTCATGCTTGCTTGAAGCGTATTATGCAGATGTCAGCTCGCCATGCGGCTCTTGCTCCAGCAATTTGCTCGTTTCCTGTTCCTCGCGAATGAGCTGCCACTGCTCGCGGCTCGCCCGTATCATCGCGGCATCCATAATGCGCTTGTCATTGACGATGCGCGAGAACCAGCGTACAGCCTCTGCGCGTTCGCCGATGCGTCTGTTCAGCTCGCCAATCAAATACATCAGCTTGGCGCCATTGAGCTCCGCGCCTTCCCCTTCAAAAACTTTCACATACGCTTGCAGCGCAAATCTCAGAAACCGCTGCTCCTCGGCGTGGTTGCCCTCATAGCGGTACAACCATGCAATGTGATGCAAAATGCCAGCGATCACACGCGGGGATTCGCCCACCGATTGAGCCGACAACAGCGCCAGCTTGTACGTCGCCATAGCCTGCTGCAGCGAGCGCTCACCGCTGAACTCACGAGCAACCCAGCGCGAGCCGACATTTTCATAATAGCTCAGCTTCTGTTTATCGCTCAGCCGTTCTGTGCCATTCTCTGTCGATGCATAACCGCAAGTTGGGCATACGCGAACGACATAATAATCGGGATTTATATCCGCTTTATAATAACCGCAGAAGTCTGTGTCTGACTTCACCGCTTTCTTAAAACTAGGACGCACGCGCGAGGTTATAAAACTTGTCTCACAGCAAATGCATTGTACTTTCGTTTCATATAGCGGTTCCATACAGACCACATCTCCTATTCTGGTGTGTTTACAAAATGATGGGCAGGTCCTGATAGTCTTTCGATAACAAATTGTCTCAGCTCGTCTTCAATGCCTACTTCCTGAAGCGCTCTGTTCATGCAATCCAGCCAAGCTTCGGCACGCGCAGGCGTAATCTCGAATGGCATATGCCGTGCACGCATCATCGGATGCCCGAAAGCATCGGAGAATAACGTTGGCCCTCCAAAAAACTGGGTGAGAAACATATGCTGCTTCTCCATCACCGGATTAATATCTTCCGGAAACAATGGGCCGAGTAATGGATGTGCCTGTACCTTTGGGTAGAACGACTCTACAATAAGCCTTAAAGACCTATCTCCACCAAGTGCTTCATAGAGGCTTATATTCCTATTCATCGTCATTTTCAGCTCCAATTTGTAGGTATTTAGTATTATATCATAGAAAAATTTGACTGTCTCAACCTTTTTTCTCCGTATCACCTTGCTTCCAACCTAATAGTCCCGGTTCGTACTGGGCCATAAGACTATTATAATATAAATAGGCCTGCTTTTATTTTGTTATCCCCCTCTAAAAACGGCGAATTCGTGATCAATCATCTGATTAAATGCTCTGTTCGGACAGCCCCCGAAAGTACTCGATAACAACCTCGCGGAATTCCAGCGCAGCCCGGGAAAGGTACCGAGTCCTGTGCCGCAATAAAGCGATCTCCCGAACCAATTCGTATTTTTCTACTTGGACATAGTTGATAGCTTCCCGTGAATTCCTTGCCGTGCTTGGTATGAAGGCGATGCCAATCTCGGCTTCCACCAGTGCGCTTAGCCTTGCAGGTTCATTGCCCTCATACACATAGTGAGGGGCAAATCCAACCGATTGGCACACAGAGTCCACCAAATCGCGGGTCCCATAGCCTTTTTTCACACCGACGAACGATTCATTTCTTAGCTCTGTTAAGGATATGCTGCTTCGGTCTGCCAGCCGATGCCCCACTGGAACCGCTACGAGGATGGGATCCATGAACACGATTTCACATTCAATGTCATCTCCATTTATAGGAGGGGACGACAAGCAAAAATCGACCTCTCCTCTATGCAGAAGCGTTACCATTTCCTGCGTAGTCAGCATTTGCACATGGAATTGGAGATTGGGCCGCTTTTTTCGGAACTCGCGAAGGATATGGGGCAGCGTACTTGCGGCGGTCACCGCCAATTTCAAGGCGCCCTGTTCCGGGCTGGATAAATCGCTAAGCTCCTGCCTCCCTTGTTCCAATTCAAATAAAGCCCTTTCTGCACGCTGAAGGAAGCGGTTTCCGTACTCATTGAGCCGCAGCTTCCTTCCAACTCGATCGAATAAAGGGACCCCTAGATTTTCCTCTAAGCGTTGAATCGTTTTGCTTAATGACGATTGCGTAACGTGCAAGCTTTGGGCTGCTTCGGTCATATGTTCCAATCGAGCCACTGTGATAAAATATTGCAATTGAAGAAGTTCCATTTCCGCCCTCCATTCATTCACTCATTCCTTCAAGTGAATGAAATCATAACATAAAATGCGTTGGAATGAATAAGCGATTTCAAGTACGATGAGAATAATACACGTTGGGGGTGACCAAAAATGAATGTTCGCAATAGATGGTTGTTGATTTCCGTTGGACTGGGTGTGCTTTTGAACCCATTAAATTCCTCAATGATTGCTGTTGCTATTGCAAGGCTGCAGGATGTGTACCGCCTTGCATTTACAGATGTTTCATGGATTATTTTTGTATTCTACATTGCGAGTGCTGTCGCTCAGCCTGTGATGGGAAAAGCCAGCGATTTATTCGGTCGCAAGAAAATATTTCTTACGGGGCTTGTTGTAGCCTTCGTTGCTTCTTTATTAGCTCCACTATCGCAAAGCTTTGGGCTGCTCATCGTGTTTCGCATTGTACAAGCAATCGGAACAAGCATGATGGTTGCGGTTGGCATGGCCATTGTACGGATTCATATTACGGAGAAACAAGCGACTGCGCTGTCCGTTATGTCCATATTCCTTTCAGGAGCGGCGGCAATCGGCCCCTTTATTGGCGGAGTTTTGATTCACTGGTGGGATTGGCATGCGATTTTCTTCGTCAATATTCCGTTCGTAGTAGCAAGCTTTCTATTAGCTTGGAGGACGATTCCAAATGACCAGCCGCCAACAACCGTTACTCGGGACATGTCCTTCCGTAAATGGTTTGCTTTGATGGATGCGCCAGGGATAGTGCTCTTCACAGCAGGTCTGGTTGCGCTGCTCGTTGGCTTGCTGTCAGCAAAATCAGTAGGGCACGTCTCCGCTTGGAATGTCATTGCCTTGCTTGCAGGACTTGCGCTGCTGGTCGCTTTCGTACGACACGAGCTAAAGGCAGCATCCCCTTTTATTCCTTTGCGCGCATTCGCCAAATATCCTGCGATGACTTGGGTCAACGTCCAATTTATGCTCGTTAACCTGCTTTTTTACTCGATCTTTTTCGGGCTTCCATCCTACTTGCAAATGGTACGTCATATCAATGAATTCCATACAGGCATCCTCATGCTAAGCTTGGGTTTATGCTCGCTCGTCGTTTCTCCAATAGCAGGACGATGGATCGATAAATCAGGTCCTCGCCCCGCCTTGCTAGTATCTGCAATACTGATGGCACTGGGGTCCATTTGGATCGTGACCTTGGATGCTTCTTCACCAGTTATTAGTGTATGTTTCGCTTTAGCCGCATTCGGTGTTAGCAACGGGTTGAATAATGTCGGCATGCAAGCCGCTTTGTTCCAAAGCTCTCCAAAAGAAATCATTGGTGTAGCTTCCGGGTTGTTTAATACATCAAGATATTTGGGGACCATTCTCTCATCCTTACTGATAAGCATCGTAATGGGAGGTGCGTTCAACGCCGGGGGATTTCGAGTGCTTGGCATTATCCTTACGGTAATTGCAATTTCCTTGGTATTCATGAATCGGCGGCGCTTGGAGTCAGGGCAGCTGGCAAGTCCGTAAAGCAGGCTGCACATAAAAAAGGCGGTACAGCGCTCGTGTAAGCAGCTGTACCGCCTTTCTCTTTCCTAACTCGTGCACTATGCGACTGCTTCCATAAGACAGACTGCCTTACGGCTTGGCAGCGTACCATGCGGAAAATTGCTTCTGGTATTCCTCCTTGTATTTGTCAAAGCCTGCGGCCTTTAGCTTATCCAATGCTTTCGGGAAATACGTATCGTAGTCCAGGAAGCCGCTGGCTATTGGCGACAACAGCTCCGAGAATACGCCATTGATTTTGGTTTCCTCGTTTTTGACTGGCGTATTATCGAAGTTGAAGCCTGCACCCTTCGAAATAATCGCATCATCGTCCCATGCTTTATACTGGGCAATAAAGTCTTCTGGAACCGTATTGTCGAAACGCATAAAGTTTTTATTCATCAGCAGCCAATCCGGTATAAGCGAATCGGTAGTGGTACGTGTCAGTCTGCCGTTCTCATCAAGCGTGTAGTCCTTATCCTTGATGCCATACGCGAACAAATCGTACAGCTCCTGATTTTTCTGAAGCAAATTGAAGAACATCACATAACGCTCGGGATCAGCAGCATTAGCCGATACAAACCATGCGGTGCTATACGTGCCACGGCTAATCTTTGGCTGATCCTTGCTCAAAAAATAGTTGGCAAGCTTCGCTGTCGGAACAGCCTGCGTTATCGAAGCCGCGCCTTCAAACGGACGCGCTGCCGTTCCAGCCCAGAACATCGCCTTGCCGGAGTTCCAATCGGATTGCAATTGAGGCAGGTTAGTCGCAGCATATTTAGGAATAATGCCCTTCTGGTACCAGCCCTTCATTATCGCGGCATATGCTTTGAACTCCTCGCTTTCAAACCAGCTGATCACTTTGTCATCCTTGGCTGATTCATCAATAGCGAGCATATCATTTTGCCAGAACAAATTTTTGTCCGTATATTCGTACATCAGCAATCTGCGGGCGTCCGTGCTTGCAAAGCCAATCAGCTCAGGATGCTTCGCATGGACTTTGTCATAAAATTGCTCCAGCTCCGCCAACGATGAAAGGCTGGTCATTCCAACCTCCTCCAGCAAATCCTGGCGCGCCAGCACGCTGTAGAACTCCCCCGAGTTTGGCTTATTGCCTACCGGAACCGCATACTGCTTGCCGTCAAGCTGGAAGGCCGTAAAGGAATTGTCATCAATCGATTTCTTCAGATCGCCAGCCGCTTTTTCCATAAATGGCGTCAGATCGGTATAAAGTCCTTTTGCTACGGACTTGACCATATAATTCGTATCCGTATAGGTTGCAAAATCCTCGCCGGTTGACAGCATCAAATCGGTTTTCCCGCCGCCGTATTCTGTCCAGGGCAGAAACTGAAATTCAATGTCGGCGTTGATTTCTTTTTTGATCAGATCCTTAAATTCTGCTTTGGAAAGCTCCTTCATGCGGTTCGACTCGTCGCCGTAAAGGACGATTTTGAGCTTGGCCGGCTTAAGCCCGCTGCCAGCGCTTTCATTATTTGTGCCATTAGCAGGCGATGCAGATTCATTCCCGTTATTGCTTCCCGTGCCGCAGGCAGTGACAAGCAGCAGCGCTGCCAAGAGCAGAGCTGACCATACGCGTTTCTTTACCATGTGTGAACCCTCCTGTATTGTTTTTATGTTTGTATATTGTTCAATGGCAACATGGACGCTGATCTAATATAAAGGAATTCGTCCATCATACCATGTACAACCGCAAAAAGCCGTATCAGCCCTTGACGGAACCGACGATGATTCCCCTTACGAAATAACGCTGGAGGAACGGATACAAAATCGCGATCGGCAGCACGGTCAGACAGGTCATCGCCATCTTGGCCGTCTCCAGAGGAGGGGCAACGATAGCGCCGCCAATTTGCGCGCTGTTTCCAGAAGCCAAATATTGAATGTTAGCCATCATGTTGTACATCATGTATTGGATCGTATACAGCCTCTCCTCCGAAACAAGCAGCAGCGGCAAGTAGAAATCATTCCAGAACTGCAGCGCATAAAATAGGGAGATCGTCACAAGACCAACCTGTCCAAGCGGCAGCATAATACGGAAAAAGATATGAATATGGCCCGCACCGTCGATTTGAGCGGATTCGATAATTTCATGCGGAATGCTTTTGAAATAATTGGCCTGCAAATACATAAGAAACACGTTGAGCAAGTAAGGAACGAACAAACCAGCAAGCGTATTGTCCAGATGATAATATTTCGTAGCTAAAATATACCAAGGCAGCGTGCCGCCACTGAACAGCATCGTAAAATAAGCCATAAAGGCGAAAAAGTTGCGGTAGCGGAAGCCCTTCACCGATATAACGTAGGCGTAGGCTGTCGTAACGAGCACGGCGGACGCTGTGCCGAGCACCGTAACGACTGCGGACGTCAAATACGCTTGCAAAATTTGCTCCGCCTTCGAGCCAAACATAAAGGCATACGTGTCTAGGCTGAAGCCCCGAGGCAGGAAGGAATAACCTTCCGCTGCGAGCCTCGACTCTGTCGAGAATGAGCCTGAGACGGCCATTACGAACGGAATGAGGCAAATAAGGGCGAATAGGCTGATACAGGCATAAAAAAAGATAATGAGCGTTTTGTTTTCTTGATTAGCCATATCACATGTCTCCTAAAATAGTTTGCTTTCCTTGTCGTACCATCCAGCCAGCTTGTTTGCGATCAGCACGAGCAGAAACCCGAAGACGGACTGATACAGCGTAATAGCTGAAGCGAAGCCGAATTCGCCGGAGCGGATGGCTGTACGGTATACGTACACGTCGATAATGTCGGTAGTCGGAAGCAGCAGCGGATTCAGGAAGGTGACGCCCATAATCATGCTGAGATCGCCCTTGAGCATCCCCCCGATTCCAAGCAAAGTAAGCAGGATAATCGACGGAATTAGCAGAGGCAGCGTAATGCGTGTAATCAGCTGTATGCGCGAGGCGCCATCTATTCGCGCGGCCTCATAATAAGAAGGATCGATGCCTTGCAGCACCGCATAATAAATGATGGCGCCATAACCTGCGCTTTTCCAAATATTCGCAAGCACGAGCACAACTACGAACAGCCACGGATTGGAGTACCAGTCAACAGGCTGCATACCCACTGCCTCTAGCAGGCGGTTCATAACCCCCTTGTCAAAGTCGAGGAAGGAAAACAATATCGCCCCAATGACGATCCAGGAAATAAAATAAGGAAAAAACATGACGCTTTGCGTAATTTTGATAAAAAGCTTGCCTCTCAGCTCA
Organism: Paenibacillus liaoningensis; assembly: GCF_059609455.1. Lineage (NCBI taxonomy): Bacteria > Bacillati > Bacillota > Bacilli > Caryophanales > Paenibacillaceae > Paenibacillus > Paenibacillus liaoningensis. The sequence continues at coordinate 95,828 of NZ_JCAALU010000015.1, read as the reverse complement.
TTCAGCACGATCGCGATGGCTACTGAGAAAAACGTACCCGTAAGCATGTACAATACGTTCAGCATGACGGTATTTCGCGTGGCGCGGATCGCATTGTCCATGCTTGAGAAGAAAAATTCAAAGTTTGCGAAGCCTGCCCAAGGACTGCCGAATATGCCGCCGTTGAAATTGTAGTTTTTGAATACGAGTATGAGCCCGCTCATGGGCAGATAGGCGAATAGTACAAGTACAATAACGCCAGGCAGCGCAAGCAGAAACAGCGAGCTGTCATTGCGCAGCGACTTGAACCGTCGCCTTCCGCCTGCTGCTTTGCTAAGCTGAATAGCTTCGTCTGACATGATGTTTCACTCCCTCTGGTTTTAGTTTCGGTCTGTGGGTCCACTATAGCCCCGCTCAAAATGAAAGCGCAATCACAAATAAATGAAAACGCTTAAACAGTGCGAAATGGGCAGGCTTAAAAAAAGTGAAATCCCTTAAAAAATAAAAAAAAGCCCTAGAAATGCGGCTTTTCAGGGTAGATAGCGAAGCTGAAATAGAAAATGCGGTCCTTCCTCGATTGAGGAAGGACCGTATTTTCTGCCCCCTTTTTCCGTTTGCTCGCCCCGCCATATCTTCAATTTTCCTTCTGCAAAATATAATTCAGGCGCCATTTGGATGGCGTTACGCCATAGCGTTTTTTGAACAGCGTTGTAAAATAGGTGCTGCTGTTATAGCCTGATTTTTCAGCAATTTCACGGATGTCGAGTTCAAGCTCGGCAATGAGGAGGCTGCGAGCATGCTCCAATCTAACCAGATTGACAAAATCGGGAAAGCTGCTGCCCGTCGCCTCTGTAATCAGGCGGCTTAAGTAAGGCGGACTAATCGTCAGCTTCTCTGCAAGACCGTTCAAGGAAAGCGTCTGGTCACCGAAATGGCTGCGAATATACGCGATGGCTTCGCTAGCCAAATTGCGGGTTTGTACCGTATTTACTTCATTCAGCTTCCCATATGCCTCAAAGCACAGCTGCTCCAGCCATGCTCGCAGCTCCGTGTAGCTTCGCATACGCCAGATGCGCTGATAATGATCCAGGAAATCCGTATGCCGCGGCATGCTTTCGGCAAGACCGGTTTCCGCTATTTTCTGAAGATCTGAAGCCAGTCTGGACAACGCAACCGTCGCCTGCTCTACTTTGTAGCTGCATGCGACTGCAAGCAAACGCTCGACCGCTTTTGGCAGCAGCTCGCGCTCCTGGCTTCTGACCGCTTGAAGCACAAATTCAAGCGTGCTGTCAGGAACGGAGCTGCTGTTCAAATGAATGATGTCATCTGCAAAACTGAGAGATAAATGCTCGTGCAGCTTTATATATTGAAGGCTGTTGCTGGCTTCGTCGTACATTTGCTTCAGCTGCAAGGAATCGGCAGATAGACGGCTTATGCCAATGGAGCATGCAGCCCCATCCCACTGCCTTATGGAGCCACATAGCTGTTCCCATCGTTCGCGGAACGTTACATAATCTCCAAAGCTGCCGTTCTCCGTCTCGCTGACAATGAGAACGGCGGCTTCATGATGCGGGAAGAAGCCGCGGCAGGTGCCCGTCCCAGCAAACAGCTGCTCAGTCAGCTCTGGCAAACCGCGGATATGTTCTCTCCACCTTGTCGCAGGCAGGCTGCCATCTCCGCTGGACAAACCGATATGCAGAACGGCCACGCAAAATGTCCCATTGTCACGTGTCTGATTTATCGGCGGCAGTGCAGAAGGCACATGCTCGTCAGCCCGGTAAGGCGACGTAAGCCAGCGCAGCAGCGCGCTGTCTTCGTTTTCCTGCTTGAGCGCCTTGACTCGATGCCCAATTTTCTCAAGCTCCCGGTTCGCTTCATCAAAACCACCACCATGCGGGAAAGCAAGCCGATCGTCGGACAAATTGCGTATCGTCCCAAACAATGTACCGATTGGCTTATACATGCGATAGGACACAAAGGCAGCAATAGCTGAAGCAGCAGCTATCAGCACCAGGCAAAGCCCGACCATTAGATTGCGGGCGCTTGCGATGTCGCGGACGCTGTTTTTATAGGAGGTTTCCGAAATAAACCACAGCCCTCCATTTTGCGACTGATGATACGTAATCAGTTTTTTGTCCCCGCCGTCTGTTTTCCATACAAGCGTGCCCTCCTTGCTTTGTACAGACACAATTTGCTGCAGCAGCCTGCTATCGAACGCTTCCTCCGAAGAGTTGCTCTGCATGAGCACAATTCTGTCTGCATTTAGAACCGCATAGCGCGTATCTCCTTCATTGCTCGTATTAAATAAGTTTTCCTGCAGCTTCCTCAGGTTGATCGTCATCGCGATGGCACCATTGTATTCGCTGCTGCTGAAAGCTCGATCATTATAAAAAATGGTCATCATCGTTTCGCTTTGCCCATTATTCAGCGTCGCATTCCAGACAAACGGGGATTGCCTAATTTCGCTGTCCCGAACCCGTTCGAACAGCTCCTGCTTTGCCGCCTTGCCAAGCGGATTGTTCTCGAACATCATGACGGGAGCGCCCGGCCCCAAAATATAAGCGTTTTCAATAAAATTGTTGATCGTCAGCGTGCCGCGAATTTGGCTAAGCGCACTATAGAGCTGTTCGCTCCAACTGTTGTCTCCGCTCTGCATAACGGTATAAATGTTCGGATTATGGTAAAAGTCCATCGTGTAATTTTGCACCATGTCCATATATTTCATAAATACCGTCTCTGTATTGAGGAGGACGGTCTCGTTCGTTTTATTGACATTGTCTATCGTTTTTTCCCGGAACCAGAAAAACAGTACCGTGGACAGAACGAGCACCGAGCAAATCGAAATCAGCGCTAAGCTCATAAAAAAACGGACTTGCAGTTGCTTCTCTCCTGCCATCGCTATCGCCCCTTTATAGTTTCCACTATACACATTTCTTCGAGGAAAGTTAACTGCCTTATTAGCTGAAACTAGCACAACCATGACAAGAATATATAAAAAATATAAAATTGAGCATGAATGTTTCAAGATTATGATGTTTTTTTGATCTATACTTGTATGGGCTTACATTTTATTTACTGCTAGGAGGCAAATAGCATGCGCACATTCCAAAATCCTATTCTACCCGGCTTTTATCCCGATCCGTCAGCGATACGCGTCGGAGAAGACTATTATTTGGTTACATCAAGCTTTGAGTTTTTCCCCGGAGTTCCGATTTTTCACAGCAAGGATCTCGTCAATTGGCGGCAAATTGGACATGTGCTTGATCGTCCTTCCCAGCTCAATTTGGATGCAATTGCTCCATCAAGGGGCATCTGGGCGCCAACGCTGCGCTATCATAACGGGACCTATTATATGATTACGACCTTTGTAGACAACAACAAGGAATGCCATAACTTCTATGTCACCGCAACCGATCCCGCCGGAAGCTGGTCGGACCCCGTATGGCTGGAGGATGCGCCGGGCATAGACCCTTCCTTGTTTTTTGATGAAGACGGCAAGGTGTATTATACCGGGAACCGCTTCCCCCCAGAAGGGCAGCTTTATCCGAAGCATATGGACATTTGGCTGCAAGAGCTGGATTTGGAGAGCGGTAAGCTGGTCGGACCGAAGACGAGCATCTGGCAAGGCGCACTGAAGGTGGCCCACGCCCAAGAAGGCCCTCACTTGTACAAAATCGGCAGCTGGTACTATTTGCTGATCGCTGAGGGAGGAACCGGCCATACCCATGCGATTACGATTGCGCGCAGCGAATCGGTAGCCGGTCCCTATGAGGGGTATAAGGGCAATCCGATTCTCACTCATCGCCATCTGGGCCGCAGCTATCCGATTGTCAATGTCGGCCATGGCGAGTTAATTGAAACCCAGCATGGAGACTGGTGGATGCTTTGTCTCGCTTCCAGGCCGTATGGCGGCTATTATCGCAATTTGGGGCGTGAAACGTTCCTTGTGCCCGTTGTTTGGGAGCGGGAATGGCCGGTCGTCAATCCAGGCAAAGGAATTTTGGAGCTGGAAGCTTTGGCTCCAAGCTTGCCGGAGACGCTATGGCCGCAGCTGCCGGCGCGTGATGACTTCGACCAGCCGGAGCTCTCGCCGATCTGGAACTTTATTCGCACCCCGCGCGGCGATTTCTGGAGTCTCACAGAAAATCCGGGCTCATTGCGCCTTAAGCTGAAGCCGGACTCCATCGCTGCTGACAGCAACCCTTCCTTCGTCGGACGCAGACAGCAGCATATGAATTTCCGTGCGGAGACCACAATGAAGTTTGCGCCAGAGCAAGCTGGCGATGTCGCTGGCATCGTCCTGCTGCAAAACGCCGACTTCCAGTTCCGCGCAGAATATGGCAGCTATGAAGGGATCACGGAAATCCGCCTTACCGAGCGGAGGCAAGGGGAAGAAACCGTGCTCGCCTCCATTCCTTACAGCGGAAGCCATCTGGAATTGAAGGCCGAGGCGCATGGCCAAAGCTATAGCTTTTTCTGGCGTGAAGCCGGGTCGCCAAATTGGCTGCCGCTTGGCGAAGCAGCAGATGGTACCCTACTCAGCACCGATAAGGCCGGAGGTTTTACGGGCGCCTATATGGGGATGTATGCTGCCTGCACCCGGGCGGATCGCACGCATTATGCGGATTTCGATTGGTTCAGCTACGAACCGATTGCAGATTAGGCGGGAGGCTTGACGAATGGATACTACGGAAAAGATGCGATATCCGCTTCCGGCATTGCCGACTATTCCAGACAAAAGCTTCCTCGTAACGGAATTTGGAGCTGCGCCGGGCAGCCTGACGCTGTGTACTGCATCGTTTCAGCAGGCGATCGACGCCTGCTCCGCAGCGGGAGGCGGCCGGGTGATCATTCCACCTGGCCTATGGCGGACCGGGCCGCTGCGTCTGCATAGCCGGCTCGAGCTTCATGCGCAGCAAGGCGCACTGGTTATGTTTGAGCCAAAGGCTGAACTGTATCCGCTGTTGGCCTCGCATTTTGAAGGAGAATCGGCTGTTCGCTGCCAAGCGCCGCTCGATGGCGAGAATCTGGAAGACATCGCGATTACGGGTGAGGGCATTTTCGATGGGGGCGGACAGGGCTGGCGTCCGGTCAAACGCTTTAAGCTGACGAATGACCAATGGAATGGGCTGCTTCAATCCGGCGGGGCCGTTAATGAGGAAGGCGATATGTGGTGGCCGTCGCTTGAGGCGATGGAAGGAGAAGCACTTGCTCATGGGCTGCACCAGCGTGGCGTGACGACTTGCGAGGCGTATTTGCCTGCAAGAGCCTATCTCCGTCCCACCTTGCTTAGTCTGCGCGGCTGCTCTAGGGTAAGGCTTGATGGGCCAACATTTCAAAATTCCCCCGCTTGGTGCTTGCACCTGTATAACTGTGAGCAGGTAACAATCCGGCGGCTGAACGTTCGCAATCCTTGGCATTCCCAAAATGGAGATGGCCTTGATCTGGAATCCTGCCGCCACTCGCTCATCGAGCATTGCACCTTCGACGTTGGCGATGACGCTATATGCTTGAAGTCAGGCAAGGGCGAGGAGGCCAGAAAACGGGCACTGCCCTGCGAATTCGTAACGATCCGGCATTGCACCGTCTACCATGGCCATGGCGGCATCGTAATCGGAAGCGAAATGTCCGGCGGCGTCAAAGCCGTATATGCCTCTGACTGCCAGTTCATCAGCACGGATATTGGCTTGCGCTTCAAAAGCGTACGCGGCCGCGGCGGCGTAGTTGAAGATATTGTCATGGAAAGAATTCAAATGGCGGATATTGTGCGCGAGGCCATTTCGTTTCATTTCTTTTATGCCGGGGTGGAAGGCTCGGAGGGCTGCGATGAGCAGCTTTTTGAGGTGACAGAGGAAACGCCCGTCTTCCGCAATATTACACTGCGCGAGCTGACCTGCCATGGAGCTGCGACAGCTTTGCTCATTAACGGGCTTCCCGAGCTGCCGCTAAGCGGCTTAACGGTTGATGGGCTGGAGGCAACAGCGGTTAACGGGGTAATCGCCCGCTATGCCGATCATTTAAAGCTGGAGAAATTGAAGCTTCATACGTCAACGCTCTCCGAGGTTCAGCTGTATCAATGTAACCATTCGATCGTTGAGTAGCATTGGCGTAAAAAAGGACGGCAATAGAGGCTCGCAGGCGAAGCACCTCCCTTAAAAAGGCTGATGCGGCGGAGCTTGTCCGTTTTTTGCCTGCTTGCGGTACTCCATCGGCGTGAGGCCGGTCGCTTTTTTAAACGTCTTATTGAAATGGGATAAATGCTCGAAGCCTACAGCTAACGCGATTTCCTGAATTTTCTGGCGGGAACCGCCAAGCAGCTGCTGCGCTTCACGAACCCGGATATGAATGATGTATTCCCGAAAGCGGAAGCCGGTAAGCTTATGAAAAATTCGACTGAGATAGGAGCTGCTCAAATAAAAATGCTTCGCCGTATCCTCCAGCGTCACGGCTTCACGATAATGCTCACGCACGTAAGTCGCGATTTCAGACACTTTATGATGCAGCGAGTAACGAGAAGGATTTGACCGACTTGCCGTATTCTCGAAGCGGCCTAGCAAAATGATCAGCTCCGCCAGCAAGGATAGGCAATAGGATTCGTAAAAAGGCTTTTCCTGCCGGCTTTCATCCAGCATTTTGTTAAGGAGGCGTTCCGTTTCCCCCTGCTCGCGCAGCGAAAGCGGGAAGACGCGAAACCCTCGTCCATGAAGCAGCAGCTCCAGCTTTTGCAATGCTTGCGGCAAAATGACAGGGTCATAATTAATGAGGATTCGCTCAAATTCCGCTACCTCGGAGCTGGCCGTCGCATGAATTTCATGCCCGGCAATCATAATAAGCTCGCCTTTATGCACGGTAACCACCTGTCCGTCCACAAAATAGACACGCTCGCCATCCAGCAGGTAGTACAGCTCGACCGAGGCATGGCTGTGTGGACGAGGCATCGCGGTGGCGCCTTTGCGCTTCATATGCTGAATGCTCAGCTTGCCGTCTTCCATATGATATTTCGGATTGAGGCTATCGGACGCAGACGCGGTCATGGGCATTCCTCCGTATGGAAACAAGGTTCACAATAATACCTCCCATTATAGATAAAACTTCGCTTATTTGAAAGGAGCGCTCGCTATGCTGATTACCGTATCCAAAGAAGACCATGCTGATTACAGCCGCTTGCAGGCGGCCATTGACTCTATTCCGGCGGAATGTGCCGAAGCGGTCACGATTCGCATCAGGCCGGGAATTTATGAGGAAAAGATCACGATTCCAGCCTCTGCCCCGCCTATACTGCTGCTCGGGGAAGACAGCGAGAAAACGATTATTACTTGGTCAGACAATGCCCATACGCTGGGACCGGACGGGGAGCCGCTCGGAACGTTTCGTTCAGGCACTTTAAATGTATGGGCAGAAGCATTCACAGCGGAAAATGTGACGATTCGCAACGCCTCGGGGCCCGGCACAGGCCAGGCTGTAGCCGCGTTCGTCGATGCCGATCAAGCTGTATTCCGCCGCGTCAGGCTGCTGGGCGATCAGGATACGCTCTATACGGGCAAAGGCAAGCAATATTATAGCGAGTGTTACATTGAGGGCGATGTCGATTATATTTTCGGGGCAGCGACGGCTGTATTTGAAAGCTGCCACTTGCATAACAAACGCTCCCGAGGCTATATTACGGCCGCCTCGACACCCGAGGATGCCGCGTTCGGCTATGTATTCCTCGATTGCAAAATTACCGGAGCCGAAGGAGTTGTGGATGTTTATTTAGGCAGGCCATGGCGGCCCTATGCCCATGTTGCATTCATCCGCACATCGATAGACGGCTCGATCACACCTGAAGGCTGGCATAACTGGGGGCAGCCGGATCGTGAAGCTACAAGCCGCTATGAAGAGTTTGGCAGCTTTGGAGAAGGAGCAGCTGCGGGAGCGCGCGTTTCTTGGTCCAGGCAGCTTGAAGCAGACGAAGCGGCCAACTATCGCATCATTGCCATCCTTGATGGCTGGCATCCCGAAGGCTACTGATCAATAGGACGATTAAAGAGGGAGGGCAACAGCATGTCCTTAAAGCTTGAGCAATATTTGCAATCGCTTGTCCAGCAGGCAGCTGCTAATAGACAGTCCGCCCGTGCTGCTGCGAATCCCGAGCAGCGCCGGGAAACGGTTAGGGCTTCGTTTGGACAACTGCTTGGCCATTATGCTCTGAACGAGCATCAGCCTCTGGAGCCGCGCTTGTTGGAACGAACGCAATGCGAAGGCTATATACGGGAGCGTGTGGAAATCGCCACGACGGACGGGCTGCGGATGGCCATGTATGTGCTGCTGCCGGATAATCCCGCGGCGCAGCCCGCTCCGGCTGTCATTGCCTGCCACGGCCACGGATACGGCAGCCGGGAAATCGTCGGGCTTGATCCAGATGGCACGGAACGCTCCGGCGCTTCGGGCTTGCATAAAGATTTTGCCATAGCGCTTGTAAAAGAAGGGTATGTGGTCGCAGCTCCTGAGCTGCTCGGCTTCGGCGACCGCAGGCTGGATGAGGATAAGGCCGCAGACTCGCCTGCAAAAAACTCCTGCTTCATGCTAGCTGTGCATTTGCTGCTTACGGGGCGCACACTTGCAGGCTTGCGCGTCTATGAGACTTCGAGAGTCATTGATTATTTGCAGGAACGCAGCGATGTGGAATCCAATAACATCGCAATCATGGGCATTTCCGGCGGCGGTCTTGTTGCGGGCTTTACGGCCGCTTTGGACGACAGAATCCGCTGCGCCGTAGTCAGCGGTTATGCAAGCTTGTTTGAAGGCAGCATTTTGGCACGCAATCACTGCCTGGACAATTATATTCCGGGCGTGCTGCTGGAAGCGGAAATGCCTGAGCTGCTCGGACTCATTGCGCCGCGAGGCCTTTTTCTGGAAGCAGGGGCTGTTGACCACTTATTCCCGCAGCAGTCTGCACGGCAGGCATACGCCGAGCTGGGCAGCATATATAGCGCCGCCGGGGCGCCAGATGCTGTGCAAGCTGTCTTTTTTGATGGAGGACATGAAATTCACGGAGAAGCTGCTTACGCCTGGCTTCGAACTCAGCTGCTGGAGCAAACGACAATTGCAGGAGGGGATCGTAACGATGACGGAGCAACCACAGGTACATTTGACAGGATGGGCGGGTAAAATAGCCGAAACCATCATGAGCCAATGCGGCTCGGACGGCTTGCACCATTATCCAATGGAGCGTTGGGCCTATGTTCCCGGCATGCTGCTGATGGCGATGGCCCGTGCGGGCATTCAACTGAACGATAAACGATATTATCATTTCATGCAGCTCCATATGGATCACTATATTGCAGCAGACGGAACGATACGCTCCTATACGCTGGAGGAATACAACCTGGATCAGATCAATCAGGGCAAAAATTTATTTTTTCAATATGAGAACACGGGTGAAAAACGCTATTCGAAAGCCGCCGATACACTGGCTGCCCAATTGATTAGTCAGCCCCGCACCTCCGAGGGCGGCTTCTGGCATAAAAAAGTGTACCCATTCCAAATGTGGCTTGATGGGCTGTATATGGCTTCCCCTTTTCTGGCGGAATATGCGAAAGTGTTTGAACGTCCGGAGCTGCTCGATGAGGTCGCGCATCAACTGCTGCTTGTCGAGCGTAAAACCCGCGACAAGCGCACGGGGCTGCTGTATCATGGCTGGGATGAATCCGGGGAGCAGGAATGGGCAGACTCGCATACCGGCCTGTCTTCGCATTTTTGGAGCCGGGCGATGGGCTGGTATGCGATGGCTTTGGTCGATTGTCTGGAGCATTTCCCGATTGATCACCCGAAACGCGGTACGCTTATCGGCATTTTTCAGCGGATGTGCCTTGCGCTTGTTGACGTGCAGGATAAAGACAGCGGCTTATGGTATCAGGTGCTTGATCAAGGAAAGCGGAAAGGCAATTATTTGGAGGCGACAGGTTCGATCATGTTCGTCTACGCGATGGCTAAAGGCTTGCGTCTACGTTATTTGGAGTCCGGCTTACGCTGTGCCATGCTGAAAGGGTACGAAGGGATTATCCGCCATTTGGTCACGGAGGATAGCCAAGGCGTCCACCTACATCAAATTTGCCATGGCGCGGGGCTCAGCAAAGATCGCAATGGCTCCTTCGAGTATTACATTTCTGAAGCGGTCGTATCTGACCATTATATGGGTATAGGCCCCTTGCTGCTTGCGTCGCTTGAAGTTGAACGTTATTTGGAATAAGCCTGCTTGGATCGGCACCCACACAGCCTTCATAGTTTGGCTCCAGCACATAGATGTACAATCCTTTATATGAAAAAAGGCCCGCATATACCTATGCGGGCTTTGTAAAAGGATTAGGTTTAATTTAGTGGTAGCCTTCGTAGTCCTCTTCTCCTGGTGCTGTAAGCGATTCCCTAATTACATAGACGAAAGCGCAGACGAGGATGCCAGCGATTATACTCATTCTCATCACTCCAAGCATTCAAAGGTAATTCCATTGTACCATAAAATAATCCCGCGTCTACCCTTTTTGCAAGCGTTTTCTTTCCGGGACCAAAAATATTTTTATAGGCTTTTCCTCCTTTGCAAGTGATGGATGTCCTAGTTTCTGCATAAAGATGATAAAAGGACTTCTGCCAGATCTACGGGCTGCTTGCCTATTTTCCGGGACAAGTCCCTTTGACTGTGAAGCGTCATTTTGAGGGGAGGTCTTGACCATGCTGCGCACGCTCTCGCATCCCGCTGCCTTAACAGGATTAGCTGCTGTGTTCCTCACCCTGCTAATGGCCGTATTTCCGAATGAAGCGCTGGAATCTGCCCTGCGAGGCTTATCGATATGGTGGCAGGTGCTGTTTCCTGCCCTTTTCCCCTTCTTCGTCATTTCCGAGCTGCTGCTTGGCTTTGGCATCGTCCATTTTTTCGGCAAGCTGCTGGACCCGCTCATGCGCCCGCTGTTCAAGCTTCCCGGTATTGGCAGCTTCGTTGTGGCGATGGGCTATATATCCGGCTATCCGGTTGGGGCTAGGCTGACAGCCAAGCTCTATGAGCAGCAGCTCATCAACCGCACAGAGGGAGAACGGCTTGTCGCTTTTACGACGACTTCCGACCCCATCTTCCTGATCGGCGCCGTATCGGTCGGCTTCTTCCACAATGTCGCTCTGGCGCCCGTGCTTGCGGCCGCCCATTATGGCGGTGCGCTCATCATCGGCCTGCTCATGCGCTTCCACGATCTGCATGCCCCGATTACCGAAGCACGGCGCAGCAGCAGCCTGACTGAGCTCGGCGCAAGGCCCGGCTCGGTACAGCATCCGCTGCATACGACAGCGTTTGCGCAGCATTCGCAGCACTCACAGCACTCACAGCACTCGCAGCACTCACAACACTCGCAGCACTCACAGCACTCACAACACTCGCAGCATTCACGCTCGCTGCGCCGTTCGCGCCTTGCGGACGCTCTGAAGGCGATGCACGAGGCTCGGCTGCTCGATGGACGGGGCCTCGGCCAGCTGCTGCAAGAGGCAATTCAGTCTGCGCTGCGGCTAATGATCGTCGTCGGCGGCCTCGTTGTTTTTTTCTCCGTCATTATGGAAATGCTGACGTCAGCAGGCATGATCACCATGCTCGCTGCCATGCTGCGGCAGCTGTTTGAGCTGTTCGGGCTTCCGGCAGCACTCGCCGATGCCGCCATTTTCGGCCTGTTCGAAGTAACCCTTGGCGCCCGCGCCGCCGGTGAAGCTGGCACAGGTCTGCTGCATCAAACGGCAATCGCAGCATGGGTGCTGTCATGGGGAGGTTTGTCCGTCCACGCACAGGTGGCCAGCCTCGTCAGCAAAACCGATATGCGCTACAAGCCGCTTATGCTCGCAAGACTGCTGCACGGTTTTATCGCATTTGGGCTCGTTTATGCGTTATGGGGATGGCTCGGGCCCTAATACCCAGATTTATCGGATGAAATGTGCTTCTCGCATTGAATTTACGGCTGTATTCCGATATCATTTAAGGGAACGTAACCAGAAGATTTGAAAAGGGGCTGCATTCCTTGAAATATGCCGTTATCGACAGAGGCGATTCCATATCCCAGTCACTGGCGGAACAGTTCCATACACTGGCGGCGGAGCGCGGCTTCACTCGAAATGACGACGCACCTGAAATTGTCGTATCCATCGGTGGAGACGGTACGCTGCTGCAAGCTTTTCACAAATATGTTGATCGCATTATGGATGTTGCCTTTGTAGGGGTGCATACCGGACATTTGGGCTTTTATGCCGACTGGCAAAAAAATGAGCTGCCTGAGCTCGTCGCTCTAATGGCCGAGAAGGAGCTTAGCATCGTCCGCTATCCGCTCGCGGAAATCGAAGTCGAGACGGCCGAGGGAAAATTTCATTATATGGCGCTGAACGAGTTCACGCTTAAAGGGGTAGACGGCACGCTCGTCGCCCAAATCAATGTCAATGATGAGCCTTTCGAAATGTTCCGTGGCGATGGTATCGTCATTTCGACGCCTTCCGGCAGTACCGCCTATAATAAAAGCGTCGGGGGCGCAATCGTCCATCCGTCCATTGCATCGATACAAATTGCCGAAATTGCTTCCATTAACAATCGCGTTTTCCGGACGCTGGGCTCTTCGCTGCTGCTGCCGCAGCATCACCACTGCGACATCATCTCGAAGAAAAACCAGCGGATGCTGCTGACCATCGACCAGCTCAGCATTTTGCGCAGCGACATTTTATCGATACGCTGCAATGTGTCGAGCCGTAAGGTCAGCTTTGCGCGCTATCGCCCATTCCCGTTCTGGAACCGGGTCCGCGACGCTTTCGTGGATATGCACGAAGTGTAAATCAGAGCAAGTGCCGAGCAAAGAAGCTGCCCCTCAGGCGATTAGCCTGCGGGGCAGCTTCTTGCTTTTATTTAAACAGCTCGTCGTTTATCACGCCGCCTTCTTCCTTGCCCATATCCTTCTGCTTGCCATAACGGGAAGGCGGTATGCCCACCATACGGTGGAAGATGCGGCTAAAATAAAATTCATCGCCATAGCCAACTGCGGCAGATACTTCCTTAACCGGACCTGCATTATGGTAAAGCAGGCGCTTGGCCCGCTCGATGCGCAATCTCGTTAAATATTTAATTGGCGGCTCCTTCATCGTTTGTTTAAACAGCCGGGAGTATGAGCTTGTTGTCAGTCCCGCCATTGAGGATAACGTAACCATATCGATTTTGTCATGAAAATGAGTTTGCATGTAGTGTATCGTCTTCTCAATCAGTCTCTTCGATCCATTCAACGATGTTTCTCCCATAGCGCTCACTCCTCTGGCTAATTAACCTTAGACCTTGCAGTGCTGAGCTGGCGCCTTAAGCCCCAAACGCTCACGCAATGATGCTCCTTCATAGGCTGTTCGAAACAGCCCTCTATTTTGCAGCTCAGGAATGACTTTTCCCACAAAAGCTTCCAGCCCGCTCGGAAAAATTTGCGGCATCACATTAAAGCCATCCGCCGCTCCGCCGTGAAACCATTTTTCCATTTCATCGGCAAGCTGTACCGCCGTTCCCGTAAAAGCATAGTGGCCGCGCCCATTCGCAAAGCGGTGAACAAACTGGCGAATCGTCATCCGCTCCTCTTCGATAAGCTCAAGCAGCAGCGATTGACGGCTTTTCAGCGAATTAATTTCGCCAAGCGATTTTGCCAAATGCAGCGGTACCGGGCCATCGAGCGGATACGAGGACAAATCTGCGGCAAAGCGCCGCGATAATCGCCTCAGCGCATCCTCCATATGAACGAGCTGATTCAGCTCTTCTTCGAGCTCCCGGGCTTCCCCAACCGTATCCGCTACGATCGGACATAGCCCAGGCATGATCAACAGCTCGCCAGTCTTTCTTCCGTAAGCCGGAAGACGGCCTTTGACGTCTGTATAAAAAATACGAGCTGCTTCAAAGGTTTGCTGGGCTGTAAAAATAACGTCGGCTATTTCCGCGCCCATCGCTTTGCCGCTTTCCGAGGAGCCCGCTTGGACGAGCACCGGATAGCCCTGCGGCAGACGAGGAGCATGGAGCGGCCCTTTCACCGCATAATGTCGAGCAGCCCCAACACCGTTAGTGCTGCCAGCAGCATGAACAGCGGCTCCTTCCTCCTCCATGCTATCCCACAGCTGCTTTGCAACCTCAACAAATTCCTTCGCTAATTGGTAGCGCTGTGCATGCTCGGGATGGGCTGCTCGGCCAAAATTAAAGGCCGTCTCATCGGCGCTTCCCGTCACAATATTCCAGCCTGCTCTGCCGCCGCTAATATGATCAAGCGTTGCCGCTTGCCGGGCAAGATGATATGGCTCATAGTAGGTCGTCCCAACGGTAGCAATGAGGCCGATATGTCTTGTAGCAGCAGCTAGCGCTCCTAGCAGTGTAGTCGCTTCCAGCTTATTGATCTTTCCGAAATAGGCATCGCTGACAAAAATAGAATCCATCAGCCCGCGCTCGGCCACCTCTGCCAAATGGCGGTAATAGCCGATATCCAGCGTCTGGCGGGGCTGCATCCCAGGATGCCGCCAAGCTGCTTCATGATGACCCGTTCCATGTATAAATACATTTAAGCGTATTTTGCGATTGTCCTCATTCAGTTGCAACTTCCCCCTTTACCGCACGGCGTGAAATGAATTGATCGGCCTTGGAAGCGCCAGTTGGTCCCGCAGCGTCCCGCCATCAATCGCTGCCTGGCGAAATACCCCTCTTCTCTGCAGCTCTGGAATGATCCGCTCTTCAACATACCTGAAGCTGTCAAGCGCAGCATGCGGCGGCAGCTCCATATGAAAACCGTCAACTGCGCCTGAAAGCTGCCACTTCCCCATCCAATCTGCTAATTGCTGTGCGTTTCCCTCACGGGAAAACTCAGCTTCTGTTGCCCGGCCTTCGCAGCCGCCGCCCATTTGCAGCGAACATTCCGCACGGTTGGCGCTGCTATGTACAACCGGCATTACACTGGCCAAAATCCGGCATTGCTCCGGCTGCCTTCCCTGCTGACGCATCAGCTCTCGCAGCTCGCATGCCAGCTTGGCCGCCTCCTCCAGCGACTGCGGCTCAATAATGATGACGTCTGCCCCACTGGCTGCTGCCAGCATATCTGGCTGCTTGTCTGCCTGCTCCCTGATCCGAGCTACTAGCGGCGGATAGCCTTGCGGGGGACGAGCAATATTCAGCGGGCCACGCGTACTGTAATAGCGTCCTGTATAATGAACCTCGCGCACCTTCGCTTCATCAAATTGCAGCCCTGCCTGCTTATCATACATAAGCGCGTCATCATCCCAGCTGTCCCACAATTGTCGCAAAGCTTCACCAAACTCCGCAGCGGCGGCAGCCTCGTAGCAGGGCAGCCGCATTTGCTGCTTATCGGTTCGAGCGAAATTTGCAGCCGCATTTTCCTGCCCCGGCAGCACAAGACAGCCTGCTCTGCCGCTGCTCATATAATCCAGGGCAGCCAGCTTGCGCGCCGCGTGAAAGGGCTCATGGAAGGCGGTATGAATTTCCGCAATGAGGCCAATTGTACTCGTGGAAGCCGACAAGGCGGCCAGCAAAGTAAACGGCTCCAGCACGGCAGAAGACGCGGCATACCCATTAGCCGAGGCCCGTTGACCGACAAGCCCAGCTGCTTCCTGAGGCGTCGGGCTCATGCTGCTGTCAGGCACAAGGATTGCGTGCAGACAAGCACGCTCTGCCGCCTCCGCCAGTTGTACGCAATCCAAGTAATCCAGGCCATCTATTGCAACGGTCATGTACAGCTGTCGCTTCTCGCTCCCGCCGCCCATCATATGTGAGCCTCCACCTTATGCCGGCCAGCTGGACGGCTGAACCCGTAATGCTCTCTTAACGTATTTCCCGTATATTCGGTACGGAACAAGCCTCTATTTTGCAGCTCGGGTATAACCTTGTCGACGAAATCGCTCAGCCCATCCGGCATATGCGAAGGCATCAAATTAAACCCGTCCGCCGCCCTGCCGACAAACCAACGCTCAAGCTCATCTGCGATTTGCAGCGGCGTACCCGTAAGCGATGCATGTCCACGCGATCCTGCTGTGCGCATAATCAACTGCCTGAGCGTCAGCTTTTCCTTGCGGGCCATGCCTTCAACAAGCTCAAAGCGCCCTCGGTTGCCGTTGATTTCCTCATGACGCGGCAGCAGATGGAGCGGTACTGGCTCATCGAGCGGACAATCTGTCAAATCGATCTTGAACAGTGTCGACAATCTTTTCAACCCGTACGCAACAATCGTCAATTCATCCAGCTCACGCTGCTTGTCCTGCGCCTCAGCTAGCGTATCTCCGATAACCGGGAAGAAACCCGGTAAAATGCACAGCTCGTCCGGGCTCCGCCCAAACGGCTGCATACGCGATTTGATGTCTGCGTAGAAAGCCTGTCCGCTCTCGAAGGTAGGCTGCGCAGTGAATACCGCTTCCGCCACCCTCGCAGCGAACGATTTGCCATCCTCGGATGACCCCGCCTGTACGAGCAGCGGATGCCCTTGAGGGGAGCGCGGCATGTTAAGCGGGCCGCGCACCGCGAAATGTTCGCCTTTATGATTAAGCGGATGGATTTTCGCCATATTGGCGTATAAGCCGCTTGCCTTATCGGCAACGAGCGCATCATCCTCCCAGCTGTCCCAAAGCGCCTTCACCACCTCAACGAACTCGCTTGCCTTGCGGTAGCGCTCGTCATGTGGCGGCAAAGCCTCATCCGTAAAGTTATAAGCTGCGCTTTCGCTTGCCGTCGTCACAATGTTCCAGCCAGCGCGTCCAGCGCTTAACCAGTCCAGCGAGGCGAATTTGCGCGCAATATGAAAGGGCTCGTTAAAGGTGGTTGAGGCTGTGCCAATCAGCCCAATCTTATCGGTAACGGCGGCGATGGCTGACAGCAGAGTGAACGGCTCCAGTCCATGCAGCACTTTATGCTCAACAGTCGGAGGCAGCACTAACGTGTCCGCGAGAAACAGCGAATCCAGCTTGCCGCGTTCTGCAATTCGTCCAAGCTCGCGATAATAATTCAAATCGGTAATGCGGTGCGGATCCGTTGCTGGATGGCGCCAAGATGCCTCGTGATGTCCCGTGTTCATCAGAAATAAATTGATATGCATGCTCCGCTTAGCTGAAATCATTACTTCATTCCTTTCGACATAGCATGATAAGGCATCATTGCCGTTATTTCTTGGCTGCCAATGGCCTCGTCTGCCCATAGATGCTGGCAGGGCGCTGCAGGCCATAATGCTCCCTTAAAGTGGTTCCTGTATATTCACTGCGAAAAATACCGCGGTTTTGCAGCTCCGGCACCACCTTGTCCACGAACAGCTCAAGGCCCTCCGGCAAATACGGAGGCATGACATTAAAGCCATCTGCCGCGCCGCCGCGCCACCATTTTTCCATTTCGTCGGCAATTTGCACCGGCGTGCCCACCATCGAATAATGCCCCCGCGAGGCGGCTGTTTTAACAATCAACTGGCGCATCGTCAGCTTTTCCCGGCGGGCAAGCTCCACATAAAGCTGGTAGCGCCCGCGGTGGCCATTCACTTCGCTTTGCTGCGCCAGAAAATCGACGGGTACCGGTTCATCCAGCTCGAACCCGGTCATATCGGTGCTGAACAAATTGGACAGGCGCAGCAGGCCATAATCAAATTGAATGTGGTCATGGAGCGCTGCCTCCCGGTCTCTAGCCTCAGCTTCCGTATCGCCGATAATTGGGCAAAAGCCCGGCAATATTTTCAGCTCATCTTGCTGCCTTCCATATTTCTTCATCCGCGATTTCAGATCCGAATAAAAGAGGCAGCCGTCCGCAAAGCTGTTTTGCGCCGTAAACACAACTTCCGCAGCATGCGCGGCAAATTCCTTGCCCGTCTCCGAAGCGCCGGCCTGTACCCGCACGGGCTGCCCTTGGGGGGGCCTCGGCAAATTCAGTGCGCCCCGCACCGAAAAATAGCTGCCTTCATGGCGTATCTCATGTATGCTTCCGGGATCGGCATAAATGCCGCTCGCCTTATCCTGCACAAGCGCATCATCCTCCCAGCTGTCCCACAGCCGCTGCACCACTTCCAAAAACTCGGCAGCGCGCTTATAGCGCTCCCCATGCTCCGGAAGCTTCTCATCAGCAAAGTTGTGGGCAGTTGCATCATTGGTTGACGTCACAATGTTCCAAGCGGCACGGCCACCGCTAATAAAATCAAGCGAAGCAAACTGCCGCGCTACATGATATGGATGGCTATAAGTCGTAGAGGCCGTACCGATTAATCCAATCCGACTAGTCAGCATAGCAAGCGCAGAAAGCAGCGTAAACGGCTCCAAGCTTTGCAGTACCTTGTAGCGAATAGTCGGGGGCAGCGCATACGAATCAGCCAAAAATAAGGAATCCAGCTTGCCGCGCTCCGCCGTTTGCAGCAGCTTGACGTAATAGCTTGCATTCGTTACATCCTGCGGGCGGCTGCCCGGCAGCCGCCAAGCGGCCTCATGATGGCCGTTGCCCATAAGAAACACATTCAGGTGAAGCTGCCTGTCGGTCGCCTTCATTCTTTCCTCCCCTTCCACTTGCCCATCTATTGGGCGGAAATGACCGACTGCCTGGACGAGGAACGCTCTGGCCGCTCCAGCCCGTAATGCTCCCTCAGCGTCGTGCCTTCATAATCGGTACGGAACAAGCCGCGATTTTGCAGCTCGGGAATTACCTTCAAGGCAAATTCCTCAAGCCCGCTTGGGAAATAGGGAGGCATCAAATTAAAGCCATCGGCTGCCCCCTGCTCAATCCAGCGCTCCATCTCGTCGGCAATTTCAATCGGCGTGCCAGACATTGAATAATGCCCGCGCGACGTTGCTGTCCGCAAAATAAGCTGACGGATCGTCAGGTTTTCCCGCTGCGCCAGCTCCAGATACAGCTGATGCCGCGCTTTTTGCGAATTGATTTCATGATTTTTCGCCAGCTCTGCGAATGGCAGCGGACCATCCAGCGGATAACCCCGCAAATCCATCTTGAGCAAATTAGATAAACGGTACACCCCGTATTCCGGCTGGGTCAGCTCGTTCAGCTCGCGCTCCTTCTCCTTCGCCTCCGCCGATGTATCGCCAATGACAGGACAAAAGCCTGGCAAAATTTTAATCTGCTCTGGCGAGCGGCCATATTTCGCCATCCGCCCTTTCACATCCGCATAGAAGCTCCGTCCATCCTCAAGCGTATTTTGTGCGGTAAAAACAGCCTCCGCCATACGAGAGGCAAACTCTCTGCCGGTATCCGATGCTCCCGCTTGCACCAGCACGGGATGTCCTTGAGGCGACCTTGGCAAATTCAGCGGGCCCTTCACATGGAAATAGCGGCCGACATGGTTGATTTCATGCAGCTTGTCTGGGTCCACATAAAGTCCCTGCTCCTTATCGGCAACGACCGCGTCCTCCTCCCAGCTGTCCCACAGCCCTTTCGCCACCTCCATAAACTCGCCAGCCCGCTCATAACGGTCGGTATGCTCCGGCAGCGGAGCAGCGCCAAAGTTGAAGGCCGTCGCATTGCCCGTCGAGGTGACAATGTTAAAGCCCGCCCGCCCCCGGCTAATATGATCCAGCGAATTAAATTTGCGGGCTACATGAAAGGGCTCGTTATAAGTTGTAGAAGCCGTTCCGATCAACCCGATGCGGCTTGTCGCGATCGCCAGCGCCGACAGCAGCGTGAACGGCTCCAGCGCCTGCTGCACCAAAAACTGCATCGTCGGCGGCAGACCGTAGGAATCGGCGAGAAATAGCGAATCCAGCTTGCCGTCTTCGGCAATTTTCGCCAATTTTATATAATAGTCGATATCCGTCACCCCATTCGGGTCGCTGCCCGGATGGCGCCATGACGCTTCGTGATGACCTGTATTGCGCAGAAACAAGTTCAAATGCATTTTCTTTTTGCCATAACTCATCTTCTACCACTCCTCAAAAGGATATAGGGTCACCCTGGAACAGGATGGCGACTCTGCGTTCTGAAATTGATAACGATTTTCATTTACGATTTTATCGAAATACTTAAAGTTAATCCATGTACATTTTTGCCCTATTTTTCTAAATTAAAATTATTAAAAAACTCTTAGAATCATTAGATTCCAAGAGTCATTGAATTTAATACAAATTTAAACAACAATTAGCATTAATTATTTGTTAACAATTGTAAGAAGCTCTCGTGCTGATGTGCGTGGAGCGGCATTGGGAATAACCCGCGGATAGCCAATGTGGAGCACGGCGACAATTTTCTCACCCGGCCGCACGCCCACCCCAGACTCATCGCGAAATTTAGGATTATACATATAAGGATTCGACTTCCACACCATGCCAATTCCCTGCTCCCATGCAGCAAGCTGAAGATTTTGAATGAGACAGCATACGGCCGAAAAATCCTCATCCCACTGCTTTTGACGGGGATCCTCCTTCAGCACGACCATTAAATGCAGCGGGGTATGCATGTATTCCTTCATCCGGTGCTCGCCATATTTCGCCAGCTCCTCCGGCGAGAAGGTAGAAAGCACCGCATCGGCGAAAATTTTGCGCCCCTCCCCTTCATATACGATAAAACGCCAAGGCTCGCGCAAATTGTGATTAGGGGCCCAGACGGCGACATCGAGCAGCTCCGTCAGCGTCTCCACGGATACAGCATCATCCTTGAAAACCCTCACCGTACGCCTTTCCTTTATGATTTGCGATACCGTATTCGGCAAAGCGGACCTGTCCGTATGCATCGTTATCTCCTCCTTTATGTCCTGTTAGGGACGATTGCGATTGCGGTACAGCAAATAAATTAAATAAGGCGCTCCGATAGCTGTCGTTATAATGCCTGTAGGAATTTCAATAGGCGGCAGCAGCGCACGTCCCAGCAGGTCGGCAGACATCACGATTAAGCCGCCAACTAAAGCCGATACGCTCAGCAATCTGCGGCTCGTCTGGCCAACCAATTGCCTCGCAATATGCGGTCCCATCAAACCAATAAATCCAATCGTTCCGGCCATCGCGACAGAAGCGCCTGCCAAGCTTACGCTAATGAGCAATAAAAGGCCGCGTGAACGCTCGACCGCGCTGCCAAGCCCGATCGATAGCTCATCGCCAAGCTTCAAAATGTCCAAAGTCCGCGACATAAGAAGCGCTGCCGGAAACAACACGAGCAGCCATGGAAGCAGCGGCCAAAAATGATCCCACGTTCTGCCATATGTGCTTCCCATCAGCCAGATCATCGCCTGCTTGATGTTTTGAACGTGACGCGTCGTCATCCAAAAGGTAATATACGCGTGTGAGGCCGCGCCCACCCCCACACCGACAAGCAGCAGCCGCATCGGAGCTGCGCCACGGCGCCAAGCGAGAAAATAGGTAAGCGCAGCAGCACCCAGCGCCCCGCTAAACGCAATAAAGGGCAGCAGCGCAATCGGCACTGACGGCAGTGCGATAATGGCGGTAACGGCCATAAGAGCAGCACCACCGTTAATGCCAATGACGCCTGGAGCGGCTAGCGGATTGCGGGTAATCCCTTGCAAAATCGCGCCCGAAAGCGCCAGACCGCAGCCGACCAAAAAAGCTACCAGCGACCTTGGAAACCGCAGCTGATTGACAACAAACTCATATTCAGGCTCGCCGATGCCAATGACTGTTTTCCATGCCTGAGATAGCGGAACAGGGTATTCGCCGATCATAATGCTCATGGAGAGCACGATAAAATTAGCAGCAATAAGGACAACAATAACGGGCCACAAACGGGCAGATGCGGATAAAGTGAAACGGGACATTATCGTTTCTCCCTCCTTTGGGCCAAATAAATGAGGAAGGGAGCGCCTGCCATCGCCGTCACTACACCTGCCGGAAGCTCCTGATAGGGAAAAATAAAGCGGGCGGCGATATCCGCCAGCAGCAGCAAGCCTGCTCCAAACAGCGCAGAATAAGGGATGATCCAGCGATAGTCCAGTCCGACCATAAACCTGACGATATGCGGTACCGCAAGGCCAATGAAGCCGATTGGCCCAGCAATAGCCACAGAGCCTCCCATAAGGCACATGACAATGAACAGGGACGCCGTTTTCATTAGCCCGACTTTCAGCCCCAGCCCATGGGCAACCTCATCACCTAGACTCAGCAAATTAATTTGCCGGCTGAGCGCCAGAGCCCCTGCTATCCCGACCATCATGTACGGCAGCACGCGTACGAACATTTCCATACTGCCGCCGGTTAATGAACCCGCCATCCAGAAGCGCATTTCATCCAGCGACTCCTCGCTGAAAATTAGAATGCCTTGCACCATGGAAGCAAGCAGCATATTGATAGTGGCACCAGCCAAAATCAGCTTAATGGACGTCAGGCCTCCCCTACCCAGCGAGCCAAGCATAAATACGACGAGACAGGCAAGCCCAGCCCCGAGCAGTGCCGCCCACATATGGATGAGCGAAGACGTAAAGCCAAATACAAACATAGAAATGACGAGCAGCAGCGCCGCTCCATAGTTGCTTCCGAGCATCTCGGGGCCCGCCAGCGGATTGCGGCTAATCGCCTGCATAATGCTTCCCGCCATGCCGAGCGATGCACCGACCATCATCGCCATTAGGGCGCGCGGAACCCGGACCGAACGAATGATCAGATGCTCCCTTGAGCCGTCAAAAGAAGTAAAAGCTTCGATGACCGTATGAAGCGGAACCATTGATTTTCCTACAGCAATGCTGGCAGCAAGGCCTAAGATGACAAATACAAAACCGAGCACAATGCCCGTAAGCCGAATGTTCAAATCTGTTCCTCCCTAAAAGCGTGGCAGCAGAGCGCCCAGCTCTGCCTGAACAGGGACACTCTGCCTACTCACCACGCTTCTACTACACTAAACGCTAGCGCTAGTTACGCTTTGACTAAGAACTTAGCCAAATCATCAATCATGATATTGACGGCCTGTATGCCATGTCCGCTCAGCCAAACCTCCCAGCTAGCTACGTAGACGCGATCATTTTTCACACCTTCAAGCGTATTCCACAGCGGATTGCTTTTAATTTTTTGTTCAAAATAGTCCTGCTCGCTTTCGCGTCCGAACAAAATGATGGCATCGCCATCCAGATCGGCAATTTGCTCCTCTGTCGCATTAAAGTTAAAATCGTCATCCCCGCTTTGTACAGCTGGACGCTTAATGCCAGCACGCTCTACTACACCTCCAGTAAACGAAGGCTTCAAATAAACGGAAACGCGGTCTTTCCTTGGACGAAGCAGCGAAACCTCCGTCGTATTCAAGCTGTCGCCAAGCTTCGCATGAAGATCTGCGATATGCGCATCCAGCTGCTCAATCAGCTTCTTGCCCTCTGCTTCTTTGCCAACTATAGCTGCATGCAAAGCCAGGTTCGCCTCCCATTGTGCGCCGCCTACCTCAGTAAATACGGTTGGCGCAATTTGCGATAGCTGCTCATAGATGGCCTCCTGCGTATCTTTAATGCCTATTATGACATCGGGCTTCAACGAGGCAATCGTCTCCAAGCTTGGCTGCTCTACCGTTCCGATATTCGCAATGCCTTCTGTTCCCGTCAAATAGGTCGCAAAACCGTCATCTACAGAAATAATCGATGGCGCGCCAACCGGCTTCACGCCAAGTGCGAGCATATTATCGAGTGCGCCATTATCCAATACGACAACCTTCTGCGGATTAGGCGCAACGACTGTTTCTCCCATCGCATGCTTGAAAGTACGGTTTTCTGTCGATTCTGCTGCATTTGCTTCAGCGGTTGGCTGCTCACTTTCTACCGCAGCTGGGCTAGAGCTGTTCTGCCCTGACGATGCACCGCCAGATCCATTTGCCGCAGCTCCGCAGCCTGATACGACGAGCATCAGCAGCAGCACCAGTACCGCGCGCGCCTGCCAATTGATTTGTAACTTGAATAACATTGAAAAACCCTCCCTGTATGTATCTTTGGCCCATAACGACCTTTTTTATGAGAACTATTCTCAACGAGAATCATAAAACGTTTCGCTCTTTTTGTACATCGAACTTTTTGTCCGATTCCATATAAAATTTTATCATTTATCGAATGGCAGCCGATAGCCTATTTTCATAATTGACTATGATAATGATTTTCATTTACAATAAACAAGACCGCTTGCAGCGATGGATGCCTCTTACCAGACTAATAGACTGGAGACGCCAAAATGAAACGTACAATGGTTTTTTTATCTTCCATTTATAAATACAGCAAGCCCGCTCACGCTGCTATTCAGCGGACAGCACCCGCTCCGATGCTCGTCTTTCTTACCCGAGGCTCCGGCCTCCTCGCTATTAACGGGCATGAGCGAAAGCTTGAAGCGCTTGAGCCGCTTCTGCTGCTTCCCGGCATGTCCATACGCTTCCAATCAGATCGGGGAGATTTTGAATATTATGTGCTGATTCTGGATGCGGTTGGTGTTGCCAAACAGCGTGACAACCGAAAGGTGCAGCTTCCCGAGCTGCCGGCCGAGCTGTTTAACAGCGGCATCAAGCTGCGCAGCCAGCAGCAAACCTCCGAGAGGATCATACGTCTATTTGAGACAGCCTCGCAAGTTGACAAGTTTGAAAGCAAGCCTGAACGCGAGCTGATGATGCAGCTGCAATTTCAGGAGCTTTACAGCACGGTTCTGCTTGAGCTGCTGGAGCTTAATCGCATTCCAACGTCTGAGAAGGGCATGCAGGAGAGCATCAGCTACCTCCATAAACATCTTCATGAAAAAATCAATCTGGAGCAGCTTGCCAGCATCGCCATGCTGACACCAACCTCCTACTCCCGCAAGTTTAAGCAGATAATGGGCGTCACTCCCTTTGAATATTTAGCGGATCTTCGCGTCAAGGAAGCAAAGGCCCAGCTCTCGCTGAATGGGGCATCTGTCAGAAGCGTCTCCGAGCGCGTCGGCTTTGGCAGCGAGTTTTATTTCAGCCGGGTATTTAAAGCATCGGTTGGCATTTCTCCCAATCTTTATATGAAGCGCCATCAATTAAAAATCGCGGTCGTCGCCTGCTCCAGCTTTGACGACAGCTTGCGCTCGCTCGGCATTTTTCCGATTGCCAACATGAACTGCTTCCGTTATCCCGGAATGGGAGAAGCCGAGCATCTGGGCAAAGTGACCCGTCATTTGCAGACGCTGATGCAGCTCAAGCCCGACTTAATTCTTATCGATCGCTATCATCATGAATATGAGGAGCCGCTTAAACAAATTGCGTCCACTGCATGTTTGGAGCATCATGCCGACTGGCGTATCGCCTTGCATAAAATTGCAGAAATGATCGGCTGCGAGCGAACCGAGCAGGCGATGCTCAGCGAGCTGGCGCAGCAAACCGACGATGCCCGCAAGCTGCTCGGCCGCTCCGTCGGCAGCGGAAGTCTGACATTAATGCGGGTTACGCATAACGCCGTCCGCATTCAAGGAGCGCCAGACCATCCGCTCAATGAGCTGCTGTTCACCGAGCTTGGACTGACGGCGGGCAGCTCTTCTCCCGCCATTGACCACAAAGTCGAAATGCAGCCGGAGCAGCTCAGCGGCCTGTCCATTCAATCCGATTATTTGTTCGTTCAGAAGCTGCATCATGGACCGAGCAGCGACCAAATATTGCAGCGGATGCAGAGCAGCCCCTTCTGGAAAAAGCATGAGGCTGTCCAGAGCGGCCGCGTGCGCTTCATCCCGAATTGGTATGCCATGTGCTGGACGCCGATCGGCCGCAAAACGATTATGGATTCGCTGCTCCTTTATACGAACGGCCAGCAGCATGGTTAATTTTTCACCACGGATGAAAAAATCCCGCTTTCAACAAAAAGAAGCCTATGCGGCCGCGGTATCGCGGCTACATAGGCTTTTTGAATGTTTCGCCCGCAGATCGGGGCGTAGTAGCGTTATTTTCAGCAATGGCAATCGTGTCAGAAAGAGTTTCGGGATTTGCTCTAGAGTCGCTTTTGGACTTGCTCCCGCTTCCAAGCATTTTGTAGCTCCAGCCAGCATTAAGCAGCATGAGAAAAGCCGACATGAGAAATACGCCCCTTATGCCCACGTAGCCATAAGCTGCCCCAGAAACGATAGGCCCAAGAACAGCCCCCAGGCTGACTGCGCTCGTATCAAAGCTGTATGCCCGCGTCTCCATCCCCTTCGGCACATACTGCTTAATGAGCGTCCGCACCGTCGGAATGAGCCCGCCAATGAACATGCCCAGCAGAAACCGCAGCAGCAGCAGCTGCCAATAATAAGCGACAAAATAATGCAGCAGTACGATTAGGCAAGCGCCGAGCATCGAGTAGCTTAATATGAGGTGCGGGCCTGTGCGGTCGGAGCGCCTGCCCAGCAGCGGTGCAAAAATCATATTGGACACACCCGTTATCGAGCTGACCAGCCCAACATATAAAGCCAGCATGCCAGCCTCGCCATGCAGCTCCTTGACGAACAGCGGAATAAACGGCAGTGATCCGGTCAGTGCAAATTGAATCATGACGCTGACCGCCAGCAGCGCGGGAATTTGCCGGACCCTACATAGCACGAGAAAGCCGCCGATCGTGGAAACATTTTGCTCGGAGCGCTGATCGGCTTTCACAAAATGATCCTTCACGATGATAGCAGTTAACAATGCCGCCATAAACATCACCGTACCCGTTATGAAAAAAACGCTCCGCAGCCCAAGCCATTCCGCCAGCAAGCCGCCAATAAGCGGCCCCATGACCGTGCCGGAAATATTGCCGGAATGGAGCGTGCCCATCGCAAAGCCCATTCGGCTGCTTGGCGTATTCGTCGATACGATAGCCGTTGCCGAAGGTGAAAATCCAGCAAAAGCGCCATTGAGCAGACGAAGCAGCAGAAGCTGCCATGGCGCCTCAGCGAAGCCCATCATAGCAATGACAACAGCCATGCCGAAGCCTGCGCGCAGCAGCATCATTTTTCTCCCATAGCGGTCGGCTATTCTTCCCCAGATCGGCTGGCAAATGAATAAGGTCACATAATGGGCAGCGAATATCGCCCCCGCCCAAAACCCTGCTTCACTGACCGAGCTCACGCCCAAATCCTCAAGAAACAGCGGGAGAAATGGGATGACCATCGTCGCGCTGCCCGTAACGAGAAAATTGCCCAGCCATAAAATGGTGAGATTCAGCCGCCAGTTAACCGCTGCTTTGTCCGCTCCTGCCGGCGCCCCTTTCCCCTTCACGCGTGAACGCCAGACCGAGCCGCGGCGCTGCGGCCGTAATGCTCCCGCAGCGTGCTGCCAGTATAATCGGAACGGAACAGGCCGCGATTTTGCAGCTCAGGAATGACCTTGTCTACAAAGTCATCCAGCCCCGACGGCAGCGAAGGCGGCATTAAATTAAAGCCATCGGCTGCTCCTGCGACTGCCCAGCGCTCCATCGCATCAGCTATTTGTATCGGCGTGCCCGCCATAGAGAAATGGCCTCGTGAAGAAGCGGTGCGCATCATCAGCTGGCGAATGCTGAGCTTTTCCTGCTGCGCCATTTCAATAAACATTTGATGCCGGCCCTTCTGCGAATTGATTTGCTCGGTTTGCGGCAGGTCGGCATAGGGCAGCGGACCATCCAAAGGATAGGCTGACAGGTCTATGCCAAATAAATTAGACAGCCTATATAACCCATAATCTATTTGCACCAGCTCATGCAGCTCCTGCTCCTTTTCCTTCGCCTCTGCTTCCGTATCGCCAATGATGGCGCAGAAGCCCGGCAAAATGCAAAGGCTATCCGTGCTGCGGCCGTATTTCGCCATTCTCGATTTCAAATCGCTGTAAAAGTCGCGCCCGCCCTGCAGCGTGTTTTGTGCCGTAAATACAGCCTCCGCCGCCATCGCGGCAAATTCCTTACCCGTATCCGAAGCGCCTGCCTGCACAAGCAGCGGGTACCCCTGCGGCATGCGTGGAAGGTTCAGCGGACCGCGAACCGCATAATGCTCTCCCTTATGATCGATCCGCTTGATCCGTTCAGGATTCGCATATACGCCGGACTGCTTGTCGATGATGAGCGCACCATCCTCCCAGCTGTCCCACAGCGATTTGACAACCTGCAAAAATTCCTCGGCCCGACGATAGCGCATCGAATGCTCAGGAAGCTGTTCGTCGCGGAAGTTGAAAGCCGTCGTATTGCCGGTAGAGGTCACAATATTCCAGCCCGCCCGGCCTCCGCTGATGAGATCCAGGGAGGCGAATTTGCGGGCAATGTGATACGGCTCATTATAAGTGGTCGAGGCGGTGCCAATGAGCCCGATATGCTTCGTTGCCATCGCAAGCGCGGACAGCAGCGTAAACGGCTCCAGCCCTTGAAGCACCTTGTATTGAATCGTAGGCGGCAGGCCATAAGAGTCGGCGAGAAAAATCGAATCCAGCTTGCCCCGCTCCGCAGTCTGCGCCAGCTTTACATAATAATGCACATCGACTGCTCTCTCCGGCGTACTGTCGGGATGCCGCCATGAAGCCTCATGATGGCCGGTGCTCATCAGAAATAAATTCAGATGCAGCTGCTTTTTCGTCTGGGTCATCGTTCTCAGCTCCGTTTCTTTAATCAAGGTAAATGTGCTGCGGCTGCGCGTGGCTTAAAAACTGATGATGGGATATCGCCCAGCCGTAAGCGCCTGCATAAGGAAATAACACAATGTCCCCGACACGCACCCGCTCGATATAGCTGTCACGCGCCAGCACATCTTTAGGCGTACACAACTCGCCGGCTATCGTTACCCGGCTGTCAGACAGCTGCGGACGTTCAAAGGAATAGGGCCAGCTATCCACCGCTATAATGCGGAACGGATGGCTGTGCTGCCATGATGCCGGCAGGCGAAAATGGTGCGTACCGCCGCGCAGCAGGGCGAAGCGGCTGCCATGATTATTTTTCACCTCGGCTACCTCAGCCGCGTAATAGCCGCAAGAAGCGACAATGTAGCGGCCGCATTCAAATACGAGCTTGACGCCAGAGGCACATAGCGGAGCAATCTGCTCCCGCAGCCCGTCCGTGAACCGTTCCCACTCGAATTGGCGCAGCAAATCCGCATAATTGACGCCAATTCCACCGCCTACATTGAGGTAAGCGATGTTCAGATGAAATTGCCGCGTCCACTCCGCAGCGCGGCGGCAATAAAAGGCGAGCAGCTCCAAATGCCGATCGACGCTCAAATTATTCGATAGCGAATGGAAATGAAAACCGTCGATTTTGATATGGCTTAACGTGCGCGACAGCTCCAGCAGTTCGGGAATTTGCTGCTCGTCATTGCCGAACTGCGATTTCCGTCCCGCCATTACGAGCTTTGCATCCGGCAAAGGAATGCTCACATTTACGCGCAGCAGCACCGGCATGATTTCCCCGCGCCTAGCGGCAAGCTCATTCAATCGCAGCAGCTCATGCCTGCTTTCCACATGAATATGGCGAACCTTTCGCTCCATAGCCTCCATCAGCGCTTCATCGGTTTTGACGGGACCTCCATAAATAACTGGAATGCTAGCATCCACCTCGCGCGCTTTGCGGATTTCGCCTGCGGAAGCTGTCTCAAACCCATGAACATAAGGAGCAAGCGCTCCTATAATAGGCGCCTCGGAGTTTGCCTTCAGCGCATAAAACAGCTGGCAGAAGTCCGGCAGGCTGGCGGTCAGGCGGCTAATATGCGAGCGAAGCTCCGCCAAATTGTACAAATATGCGCAATAGGGCTGATCGGCATGCTCCTGCTTATCCGACATTACCCGCTTCAGCACGGTGGCAGCAATAGGCCCGTCCCTGCGCTCCGCCACCGCATAAAGCGGATTCGGCACCGTGACATAGGACGGATTTTCGCCGCGCTGGCTGAACCAGCTGGACAAATTCGCTTTGGCTGGCAGCTGGGGCGTTTGAAATAAATCGGTCATATACGGTTCAGCCTCACTGAGCCATGAAGAACGGCGAAGCGTATGATGAACGGTTTGCCACAGCGCCAATTCCTCCACATCCAGCGAATAAGCAATAGCATGAATGAGATGGCCGAAATGGTTGACCAGCACATAATATTTAAATCGATCCCATGCCTGCTTGTCTGCATAAAGCGCCGGATGGCCCTGCGGCAGTGTAAAGGTAGTCTTACCAATTGAGCTGTGCCCACGTGCTGCGTAACTGGACTTCCTCCCGTAAGCTGGCTGTCCATGCCGCTCTTCGCTAAGGCTAGTCCCTTCCAAATCCCGGACGTAAAAACGTGCCGGCCAGCCCCTCTCCAATGCCACAAGCGAGTTTTGCACATGTGCTTCCATGCTGACTCCATGCTCTGCAAATAGCCAAATCAGCGGCACCAGTGATATTTCTACATACTGCTCCAGCCATTTCTGGGCAAAGGAAAGATCAGGTGCCGCCTGCCGAGACTCTGCAGCAAGCTGGATGAAGGCACCTATTGGCGCAGACTTCGGTTCTGCTCCCTCCTCAAGCAGCGCGGCGACTACTAGCGGGCTAGCCGCTTCTTCAGGCTCATCCCCCGACGTCATATAAGCCGGATTGCGGCGGAACACGACGCCGAAACTCGCGGCCAGTTCCGCCGCTTCTGTTGCGCTTATAGCAGACTCTAGTGATTCAGATGGCACATCCTCCAGCAAATTGATCGTCTGATAGCCTTCTTCAAGGATAATATGGAACGTTTCTCCAAACAGGGTGCTTTGCTCCAACTGCGCGAGAATTCGGCTTGCCTCAATCGTTCTTACCAACTGCTCTGTTGGATTATTTCTCACAAAATGAGTAATTCGCACTTGCAGCGGCAGCTTGATCATATAAGGGCTTTGCACATCCCAAACCGTGCGCACAGATGAGGTTGGTACCACTTCATTCCCCAGCGGGCCCAAATGCACAAGCCCGCCTTGCTCCATAAGCCGCTCGACCACAGGCAAGCGGAGCAAATACGCCGCCTGCCAAGGATGAACAGGCAGAAGAACGTAATGCTGCCGAGCAGCAGGCAGCAGCTTCAGCGCGGCAAGGCGCACCTTCTCAGGGGTAACCGAATCGCCTTTCTCGCCCAATGCTTGATCTCCAATCCACTGCTGCTGCACGAGCTCCGGCTCAGCGGCAAAATAATGCAGCGTAAACGCAGCGCCAAGCTCGGGCGCGTAGCGGACTTTAT
This sequence comes from Paenibacillus liaoningensis, assembly GCF_059609455.1. Lineage (NCBI taxonomy): Bacteria > Bacillati > Bacillota > Bacilli > Caryophanales > Paenibacillaceae > Paenibacillus > Paenibacillus liaoningensis. Next base: position 64,808 of record NZ_JCAALU010000015.1, on the reverse strand, counting down.
CGTCCGCCGTAAAACCCTGCGAGCTTTTCGGAGCAGGATGGAACGGATGGCCCTGCAGCATCGACTGCTCTGCCAGCCGAATTCGCCCGCTGCCATACGTCCTCGCAAGCTGGCTCCCGCCACTGCCTGACTGCTCTAGGAAATGGCTCATATTGCTCAACGAGCTGGAGATTTGCGCCAGAAACGCCTCTTCTTTGCTTGCATCTCGGCTTCCGCTCGCAAGCGAGAGCTCGGCTACCATAATGGCCGCTAGCCCAGTTGCACCATCCAGCCTGCTAAACGGGGCATGACGGGCAGCTCTTCCTGTTCCCTCCACCAGCCACAGCGAATCGCCATATTTATGATGGCCCATCGCCGATAGCCAGCGAATAGAGCCAACAATTGCGGAACGGGAATGGGGCAGCTCCAGCATAAATGCCCCAAGTCCACCTTCACGAGCGATCGCCGTATGAAGCTCCATCGGCAGCTGCTGTTCCTCATGAAGAAGCGGGCGAAAATGTCCCGCTTCCCGCATATATGCATTGAGCAGCCGCTCCACATGCGCTTGCTCCGCTATTGAAGGCGGAGCCGCGATTGTTTTCCGCTCACTCATGGCATCACCCTGCAGATGGCGCGGCCTGCTCAGCGCCAAACAATTCCAGCTCGCTGCCAATGCCCGCCTCTCTCGCCTTCCGATAAATTTCTGCGGCGCTGGCAATGTCCTCAATGGCCATGCCCATTGGATTCAGCACGATAATTTCCTCATCATTCTCGCGCCCCGGCTTCCGGCCAGTGACCAGCTCGCCCAGCTCGCCATACAGCTGCTCGCGCGAGTAATTGCCCTCCGTGACGAGCTGGTGAATAATTTTTTTCTCCCGGTTTGCCTGCTGCCAATCGTCAACGACGATTTTGTCCGCACGGAGAAAAACATCCTTTTGCAAATCCATTATCGAAATATTGCTGATGAAAGCGCCTTTTTGCAGCCATTCGAATGGAATGTACGGCTGGTCGGCCACGGTGCAGGTGACAATAACTTCGCCGCTGCGCACAGCCGCTTCCGCGCTCTCCGCAACCGTAATGTGCACATGGTTGAAGCGCTTGCGAAGGCGTTCAGCGAAGCGCTCAGCCGCCGCTGCATTCAAATCATAAAGCTGCAGCGTCTTTATAGCAGGAAACTGCTCAAGCATCGCCTGCATCTGCATGCCGGCAATCGCGCCGCAGCCGATGCAGCTTAAAGCGGCAAAATGCTTTTTCGCCAAATAACGGGCGCCAATAACGGTAACGGCTGCGGTACGCATGCCGCTAATCAAGCTCGCCTCCAGTATTGCTACCGGATAATTGCTCTGTGGATCGTTCAGCACAATGACGCCGCTGGCCCGCTCAGCGCCAAGCCGTGATGGATTGTCATGCTTGCTTCCGATCCATTTAATGCCGGATACCGGCTCGTTTCCGCCCAAATGTGCTGGCATAGCGATAATCCGGTCGGCAATATGCCCGCTCTGTTCATTGACGCGCAAATAGGGTTTTAGCGGCTGTACAAAATCCCCCTCCGCATGCAGCGCAAGTGCCCGGCTGACCGCCTGCACATACAGCTCTGACGAATCGCCTCCCGCCCGGCGAATATCCTCGCGGTTCAAATACAGCATTTTATTCATACTAGTGCTCCTCCTGTTTGTTCAAGCATACTGACCCAATCGTCGTTATAAATCGTATCCATGTAACGGTCCCCGCGATCGGGGAATACGGTAACAATCGTCGAGGACGGAGAAATAGACGGCAGCAGCTTGCCTAACGCGGCTATGATCGACCCCGTAGAGCCCCCGGCAAAAATCCCCTCTTGTCCAAGCAGCTGCTGGCATCCGGCTACCGATTCCAAATCGCGCACATAGATGACCTCATCGATTTCCTCCCTGCTGAGCAGCTCCGGCACGCGGCTTGCGCCAATGCCAGGAATTTCTCTCGAGCCCGGCTGGCCGCCGAAAATAACGGAGCCTGCCGCATCCACTGCGATTACTTTCATATGAGGATTCGTCTCGCGCAGCCGCCGGGCAAAGCCCAAAATACTGCCGGTCGTGCTGACCGCACAAACCAAATAGTCAATTTTTTCATCGATTTGCTCTAAAATTTCGCTCGCCGCAGTAGAATAGTAGGCTTTCCAGTTCCACTCATTGGCATATTGATTGATCCAGTAGGAATCCTGAATTTGGCCCAGCAGCTCATTGACCCGCTGAATCCGCGTTTTGAGATAGCCGCCCTGCTCATCCTTGACGGTAACCATATCAATGTTGGCACCCAAGCTTTTAATAATTTGCAAATTCGTTTTTGATATTTTGGGATCGACGACACAGGTAAGCTTCAGCCCCTTAATCTTCGCAACCATCGCCAGCCCGATGCCGAGATTGCCGGAAGTGCTTTCGATTAAATGCGTATTCGGCCCGATTAAGCCGCTCTCGAAGCCCTGCTCAATCATATACAGTGCGGATCGATCCTTCATGCTGCCGCCCGGATTCATCATCTCCAGCTTGGCGAACAGCCGGACGCTTGAGTCTGGAAAAATTCTTTTCAGCCGGACGAGCGGCGTTCCGCCCACACAATCTACTACTGAAGTCACTCCTGCCTCTTGCCTGCGCACCGTATTCACATTCATCTTGTTCACACTCCTGTTTCTCTCATTTGATATAGCGGATTGACGACTGAATGATTGCGGATCACATGCTCGCCGAACAGCCTGCGCCTCGTTAACTGCCCGACTTCTATCGTTTCAGCAAATAGATCATAGCGCTCTGCCTTATGCAGACCGAATGCGCTCAAATAGCTATGGATCGGCGCCGCAGCGGCTTGCCAAAACTCTGTCTCCTCTAGCCCGTAATGCTCCTCCAGAACGAGACAAAGGTCAGCCAGCATAATTTGCAAAAAAGAATCCATCAGAAAATTCCGAATCTTTTGAACATTATTCGTTTCCATTGGCGATGTGCTGTAGCTGTTAGGATGCAGCGGATCGGAGTCCAGTAAATGCTCGGGTCTCGATTCCTTCTCCCCATCGCGGGTATGGAACCGCACTCCGCCGGGCAAATCCCGAAGCGCAATTCTTGAAGGCACGCCTTGCTTGTGAATGAGCACCAAATTTTGACCATGCGATTCCATTGCAATGCCGTGCTCGAACAGCAGATGAATGAGCGGCAGCATGCTGGTTGTAAGCAGCTTGTCCAGCCAGCTTCGAAGTCCTTCGCGCTGCACCCAGCTGTCGATAAACGGCTTGCCATCTGCGCCAATATGGCATAAAACGGTGAACGGAGCTGCTTCCTCTCCCTCCTCCAAGTGGACATACACACTCTCGCGCCATATTGCGCCGAGCGTGCCATAGCCGGCAGCCCGCACAGGGCCTGGCAATAAATTGTAGCGGAAGGAGACGCCCGCATGCTCCTTAAGCAGCACAAGCTTAAGCTCATCGCGCAAATAGCGGTCACTAGCCACAATGCTTTCAAGCCAATCCGATAAAATCGGGGCATTCGTTACATGATGCGTTCCGAGAAGGCGTACAGCGGATGTGTTGACGATGCTGATCGCGGTTTTGACATTATTTTTGAGCCGGTTATTGCGATTGGACAACGAGCGGATCGACTGCTGCGGAGAATAATGATCCCCTTCTTCGCCGAGCACAACCATACGTCCGCTGGCCATGAAGCGGAAATATAGTGGAGCGATTTTCTCCCGCCACTGCCAGGGGTGAACCGGGACGAACGTAAATTCCGCCGCCGCAAGCCCTCGCTGCTCCAGCTTTTGTACGAACCGGGCAACGGTCTCCTCGCCAAGCTCGCCAGCAATATGCTCTGACCATGAACGATCCTTGGATACGGCGAAAATCAGATCCTCCTTATGGACCGCCAGCCATACTAGCTGGAAGCGTCCATGAAATTCCGGTCCATACCGCGCATTATCCTCCAATTGAAAGCCGATTCGCGATTTGAAGCACGGATGATACGGATGCGCCTCGATGACGTCGCCTTCCAAATCCGCCAGCTCCCGGCTCCCGCTAACCGGATGCAGCAGGCGGTGACTGCGGGCCGCAGCTTCCTTGACCAGAGTCTGTTCGATCTCCTGCGTGAAGCGCTCTAGGTATCGCGGCGGCTCCACCATCGCAGAAACGATTTCCTGCAAAAATAATGCAATATCCTCGGCCTCCTGCCCGAGTCCATCCTGATGCTCCGCTGCCTGTCTATACAGCAGCTGGTTGGTTAAGCGAAGCTTGCCAAAGCTCAGCTTGCGCCGGAATGCACAGCGATAATAGACGGGACGCCCTTCGGCATCCGTTCCCGTGATCGTTATTTCTTCCGCTCCATCAGCAGCGATGCGACTGTCGTAAGCAATCATCTGCTCATACAGCAGCGCCTCCAGCAGTTGGCGAAATACGCGCCGCCGCGCTGGCGGATAAGCCTCCGAATGGACAATCTCCTCTATTCCCGCCTCGGGCTGCGTCAGCTCAAGTGCCTTCATTTCTTGTTCTCCTCCTCTATGAAGTCCGATTGATCACGCCCAGCTTCGCGGTTAGCTTTACGGTTACTGTCACTGTCACGGTAGCCAGCTAATGCATTCGCAATCCAGTGGTCCCGCTCTCCGCCATCTCCTCGCAGCCTGCGGGCGGCAAGCAGCCCGACGAAGACGCGATTTTCAAACAGATTATAGGCCCCAAACTGCTCTGCAAGCTGCGGAAAATCCCGTTCATACTCGCCGATCGCATCCGCAACCGCCTGCCAAAAATGCTGCTCCGCGAATGAATAATGCTTGTTCAAAAACAACGCAAGCTCCGCCAAATTCACAAAATACAAAGCGTTATGCACAACGTCCCGAACCTCATGCTTCACATCCGTTTCCGGCAAGGCCGCGGAGTCCGCATTTTCTCCGTTATAAAACAATACGCCGCCGGAAAAGTCCTTTACGGCTAGCCGCGACGGTACGCCGCTGCGATGCAGCAGCACAAGATTTTGCGCGTGCGCTTCAACTGCGGCTCCATGTGCAAACAACAGATGGAGCAGCGGACGCAAAACAACGTCGAGCAATTGACGGAGCCATACCTCTACTCCTGACGCTTGCACCCATGGCGCGATAAAGGGCTGCCCGTCTCGCCTAACATGGCATAGCGCCGTGAATGGTACCGCCTGCTCACCTTGATCTACATAGAGATGGACGCTGTCCCGCCATAAGGCGCAAAGGGTTCCTTCTGCCCGCCCGCGCACTGATTCTGGGAGCCGTTCATAACGGTAAGAAATGCCGAGCCGCTCCTGCAATAAAATGAGCCGCAGCGTTTCGCTCAAATAACGATCCCCCGCCACCATAGCCGCAAGACGGTTCGAGGATCTCGGACCGTTCCTTGCATGCCGCGGACTAATCGTCCGCATTGATGAAGTATTGCGGATGCTTAGCGGCAATTTAATCGACAGCCCTTTAAGCTCTGTGCGGTTAGCTAAAGTACGAATGGATTGTTGGGGCGAGTAGAGGTGGCGGCTTTCGCCTAATACGACGATTTTCCCTAAAGCGATCTCTTGGAAAAATAGTCCAGAGAGCACCTCCCGCCACTGCCATGGATGTACAGGCATATATACATAATCCTTCGGTTTGCTGCCTTTCTGCTCCAGACGCTGCTCCCACTCCGTGAGCAATTCCACGCCAGCGTCCGCACGGATAAGCTCTCGTCCATCTATCCCTTCGGATGCCGTCACTTCCACATCCTCACGCCAGACAGCGAGCCAGAGCAGCCGAAATTGCGGATGAAATTCCGGACTGTATGCCTCATTATCAGCCATCGTAAAGCCGATTCTCGACTTGAAGCATGGATGGTACGGGTGCCCTTCCAGCACATCTCCCTCTAGCTCGTCGTAGCTGCGGCTGCCGCCCCGTTTATTGCTCTCCTCCTCGCTTATCCACTGCAAAGCAGCCGCTTCCTTCAGCAGTGTCTGCTCAAGTTCAGCGGCAAAGGCGCTGATCTGGCTAGGTGCCTCAGCAAGTGAGCGAGCCATTTCCTCCAGAAAGAGGGCAATATCTTGCGCCTCTTCCTGCCTTCCATCCTGAAGGCGAGTTATGATGCTGTTCGTCAGCTTTATTTTTCCAAAACTTAGCATTTTTCTGCCTTGGCAGCTATAATGGACCGGCCGCTCTTGATCATCGCGACCGAAAATAAGTATTTCCAGCTGGCCGTCCCGCTGCTCTGTGCATGTGAAAGCGGGTAGCCTTTCAAATACGAGCGCTTCAATCAGTTGGGTGAACACCCGCCTTCTCGCCCTCTGAAAAGCCTGTGAGCTTGCCAGTTCGCCTATTGCTGCCTTATTCGCGTAAGCCATTCCCGTTTGAAGCACCTCCTGGAATTTTTAATTGATTTTCATTATCAATGATATCGGCAACGACTGTGACCGTCCATGTAGCATTTTGTCCGATTTTACCAATTGCTGTTGAACCAAGGTGAAACGGATGTCGCCGTCCTTTGGTGGCGCAGCGCGTTTCAGTCCGAGAAATATAAGTCCTATTTATAAGCTACAACTTATAAATTCTTATATTTGCAAAAAAAAGCAGGAACCTGGATGAGCTCCAGCATTCCTGCTTTATTAAACTTAAGCCTGTACCCGAGCCTGCTTATTCTGCGGTTGGCTCGGAATGATTCGTTTTCGGCGGGCGGTTTTTGCCGCGATATGGCGATTTCTGGCGCTGCGGCTGAGCCGGCGACCCTTCATTGCTTTCAGCGGAAGCGGCAATTTCCTTGCTTGCCGCAAGACCTCTCGGCGGCTTCTTGCCGCCGCTGCGATCAGCACGTTCTCCGCCCCCGCCACTGCCACCATTCGGCCGGTAGCTGCGGCGCTCACGCTGCTTGCCTCCGCTGCGCTGCGAAGAATCCTCGCTGCGATTGGCAGAGCTGCCGCGTGAATGATGACTCTGGCCTTGCTGGCTTGGCTTCTGGCCCTGATTCAGAGGGCGTGCTTCACCAGGAGACTTGGCTGCCGCAGCAGCAGACTGCACAACATGGCCGTCTTCCTCCTGCCCCACCGTCTGAAAAGCCTCCTCCAGCGCCGTGAACAGCTTGTCGTTGAGATCAGCCGTCAGCGCATCCTCCTCGTCCACTTCCTCAAGCTCGGGAGACTGCTTCACGCTTCCGGTCTTCTCCAGCACAAAGTAAGGGCAGCCGAAGTTGCAATATTCATTAATGTAATCCGATGCATAAGAGAACATCGTATCACGAGTTGACTTCATATGGTTGTCTTTAAAAAAACCTTTCAAGCGCAGCTGGCTATAGCCCCAGTCGCCCACGATATAATCATACCGCTCCAGCACCTCGCTGTAGCGGGCACGAAAGGCCTCTTGATTCCAGCCATTTCTGTTCTCATGAACAAGCTCATAAATTTTACCACCGATTTGAATCAAGACGACTTCCCACCTCTCGAAGCTTCAGTTCAAGCTTTATACGTTGCTCAGCTCGCGCTCCTCAGCGGCGACAGCGGAATCCGTCTGCTCATGCGCATGATAAGAGCTGCGAACGAGCGGGCCAGACTCGACATGCCGGAATCCGCGCTTCAATCCTTCTTCCTTCAAAGCGGCGAATTCATCTGGATGCACGTAGCGAACTAGCGGCAGATGGTTTGGCGTTGGCTGCAAATATTGGCCTAAAGTCAAAATATTGCAATCCACAGCACGCAAATCATCCATCGTTTTCAAAATCTCTTCAAATGTTTCGCCAAGGCCTAGCATAATGCTCGACTTCGTCGGAATTTTCGGATTCATCGCCTTCGCGCGTTTGAGAAGCTCCAGTGAACGGGCATATTTGGCCCGGGCACGCACGCGGTCAGAAAGGCGCTCTACCGTTTCAATATTATGGTTCAAAATATCCGGCTTTGCATCCATGACCACTTGAAGCGCAGCTTCATTGCCAAGGAAGTCCGGAATGAGCACCTCGACGCGGCAAAACATAACGCGCTCGCGGATGGCTTGAATCGTTCCGGCAAAAATGGATGCGCCGCCGTCCTTCAAATCATCACGCGCTACGGATGTTACGACGCAGTGGCGCAGCCCCATCTGCTCAGCTGCTTCAGCAACGCGTTCCGGCTCCTGTGTATCAAGCTCCGTCGGCATACCTGTCTTCACCGCGCAGAAGCGGCAAGCCCTCGTACAAATGTCACCTAATATCATAAAGGTTGCTGTACGATTCGCCCAGCATTCATAAATATTTGGACAACGCGCTTCCTCGCATACCGTATGCAGCGTCTTGGTGCGCATCATGTCTTTTATTTCGGCGTAATTGCCGTCAGTCGTTAATTTAATGCGAAGCCAATCGGGCTTCGGCAGTTTTTCTGTTTGTTTGGTTGGTTTCATCCGGCATCCCTGCTTTCACTCCATTTAACAAGGTCGTATCTTCAAACGCTCTAATGGTCCCGTCTCAAGATAAGCCCTGGCCGTATCACTTTCGCTATTATAGCATGTTTCTTCCCTATGTAGCACGTTATCGCACATTAGATTCATTCGAATTTCAGATAAAAGCCATACAGATTTACGATGGATGACGAGTGTGCATGCTTCGCATAAAAACCAATGATTTGCAAAACCTAACCATCAAGCCATACAGCTACAGAAAGGATGGACAGCTTGAAACAGACCGTGCGATTTGCAGCAGCACTCACACTATCCGCCTGCCTATTAACCGGGCACTCCGGGCAAGTCCTTGCGGCGTCCCGACCTGCAGAGCATCAGGATGAAAGCCTTTTGCCAGTGCATTCCGCGCAGACCACGCCCAAAGCTGCCGAAGTGTTCGCTACCCGGCAATCGTTGTACGACAAATTAAGCTTGATGACGGGCATATCCTGGCCCCAGCTTGCCGCTATTGATCAATATGAGCGCACGCTGTCCAGCGCACGCCCCAAAACGCGGCCGCTTCTAGGCCAAACCGTTGGCGTCTTTATTGAAGAGGATCAATGGAGCGGCCTGCTGAATCCGAATAAAGCCGACGTATCGCCGCTTTCTATTCGCTGGTTCAACGGCATTGGCCGGGACGGCGATGGCGACGGGCAAGCGGAACGCAACAATGATTTTGATTTGCTGTATGCGATCGCTAGCAAAATTTTGCAGCATGGAACGACTGAGGACGATTTGGCTATCGGACTATGGGAATATTATCATAACAGCCGATCTGTCCAGCGCATCCAGCAGTTTACACGCATTTATGAAACGTTTGGGCGACTAGATCTATTTGAGCATGCTTTTCCGCTCCCAGTCGGGAATAACTATTCTTATAAAAGCACTTGGGGCAACGCCCGCAGCTGGGGCGGCAGACGCAGCCACGAAGGCACCGATCTGTTCGCTGGCTACGGCCTCTCGGTCAAAAGCACCTGCTACGGCATTGTCGAGGTGAAGGGCTGGAACCCATTCGGCGGCTGGCGCATTGGCATCCGTGATCTCAACAATTATTACCATTATTACGCGCACCTATCCGGGTTCGATAAATCGCTCGCCGCCGGAACCGTCGTCAAGCCGGGGCAAGTGATCGGCTGGGTTGGAAGCTCCGGCTATGGCAAGCCGGGAACCCAGGGCAAATTCCCGCCCCATCTTCATTACGGCATTTACCGTGACCGCGGCCTGATCGAATGGTCCTTCGACCCGTATCCGCTGCTTAAAGCATGGGAGCGCGAGGAACATCGACGCATGAAAAATGGGTAAATAGCAGTCCAGCTCCACTATGTACCGCTAATTGCTGGCCTCTGGCTGGCGACTAGCGGTTTTTTTTCATGGATAGCAGCCTTCATTTTTCGTGAGCAGCCTGATTTAATGATGACAAACATGTTGTCACTAATGGCATGCTATACTGGGTTAAAAAGGGAGGGAGGCCACGTTTGAAAAGGAATGATCGCCTCATTGCCATTATGATGGCTTTGCAGCAGCGGCCCGAGACAGCGCAGGCTTTGGCCAGCAAGCTTGAAGTATCCAAGCGAACGATTCTTCGCGATATGCAGGCGCTGGCCGAGATGGGAATACCGCTATATGCCCTATCGGGACCTGCGGGAGGCTTCCGATTAATGGAGGGCTATAAGCTGCCGCCGCTGCATTTCGATTCACAGGAAGCGCTCGCTGTGTTGTTTTCGCTGAATGCCATGACCAAAATGGCCGACACCCCTTTTAACCAAGCACGTTTTACAGCTATTGATAAAATTCGAGCCACGATGCCGGAGCATATTTTGCAGCATATAGAGCCGATCCTGGATCGTTTGGAGATTGCCATTCCCGATCGGAATTACAAAACGCCGCTGCTGGAGGAACTGCTGAAATATGCAGGAACGTCGATCTGGATTCGCGCCTTCTACCGCTCCGAGCAGCATCAAAGGTCGCTTGAGCTGCTGCCCCTTCGGCTCTACACAGCCCATGGCTTCTGGTATTGTGAAGCTTATTCCGTCGTGCATGAGGAACAGCGAACGTTCCGCGTCGACCGTTTTGTGGAATTGGAGCCCATTGAGCCGCCACTAGCGGCTTTCGCGTACTTGGATAAGGCTGCACCTGCTGAAAATAACGCCGTGAAGCTCGTACACATCGCTGCCCAATTAACGTACAGGGGAGCTTTGCTCGCTGAGCAGGACCCCCACTTTGGACAGCTGGTCAAGCAGGTCGACAGCCAGCTTTGGAAGCTTGAGATGGATTTGCCCATGTCCGAATGGGATTGGGCCGTTCAGTTTTTCACCTATATCGGCATGGATGTCGAAGTGACAGAACCGCCGGAGCTGCGGGCAGCTATCTATCAACGAGTATGCCAGCTCGCTGCCCGCTATGAGCAGCAATAAAAAAATAATCGACCAAACAAGGAGACGATACATGATGTCAGGAACATTTGCAGTTAGAGATCATTTGCTGGAGGAGCTGGAGCTGTCCGTTCGGACAAGCTGCTCCTTAATTGCCCAAATCCAGCCAACCGAGTGGGACTTTCGTCCGCAGGACAATATGCGTTCGCTGAAGGAGCTTGTTCATCATTTGGCAGCTATTCCCGCTACCGATCTTGCTATTTTGCAGGAAAGGACAGAGCAGGAAGTTGCAGAGGTTGAAAATGGAGCCGCTGGCATCACCAGCCCGGACGAGCTGATTCAGCGTTTTCAAGCTAACCTTGAATTGTTCAAGCAGTATATCCTTTCCTTAAGCGAGGATGAGCTGCTGACTAAATCTTCTAAAGCTTATTATTTGGAGCATGGCATGGTTCAGGTCAAATGGCTGATTGAGGTCACTACCCATACGTTCCATCACCGTTCGCAGCTTTACAACTACTTGAAGCAAAACGGGCATGACTTGAATTTCTTCATGCTGTACATGTAATTCAGCTACTAACTAAAAAATCATGAATGAGCCACTGAGGCGACAATTGCATCAGTGGCTTTCCTTTTTTCAGCTTCCGTATTGCAGGCTCCTTGCTTCTGCTTCTAATGCTCGCTCTCATTCTCTGCACTCGGCGCAGGCAGCACCGGTGCATCAAGCTGCTCCTCCAGCATGCTGCCGTCCGATGGCTGCGTCACTCCGCTTCCTTTTGACAGCGGCAGAGCAATATTAGGGGCTCCAGGGGCAGAGCTGCCAACTGGATTGCCTTTGTTGTCGTAATAATACATCGGGACGTCGCCAACGACGAGCAAATAGGAAATCGGAATTTCCGTCTCCACCATTTGCGGCTCTGTTTCGAACGGAATAATGATGGCAACCTCCGCGACAATATGAATGTACACCTCAATTAAAATCATATTGATGCCTGCATTTTGCTGGCGTGTGCTGAGATCTACTTTAACCGCGCCGACTGGCTCAAATTTGACGGGAACACGAGGACCATAAGACGCGATAAGCGGACTGCCCAGCGCATTGCCAATAGGGATATGCTCGGGAATTTCCTTAAGATGCTCAAGCGTCGATTGCACCGTTTCAATCGTCTGCGCCCTAATTTTCGTATGCTCATTGTAGTTCAGCATAAACCCCGATACTTTGCCGTTGCTGTTCATTTTCCAATCGACTAGCTTCTCGAACTCGGACTGACTGGACACCTGCTCCGTCGTCGCTTTATTAATTGCCTGCGTTGCTACTTGCTTAATTCTCAGCTGGGCAACCTTAGTAAGCGGCTCGCGCAAATGCCTATCTACGTATATAAAAGACTGAATGCCGCCAATGAGCAGCGTTAGCACAATGATGACCGCCCATATTTTGAGCTTTCGCATGGGCGATTTCGGCTTTGAGCCCCTGCTTCCCCCGCCGGACGACTGTGACTGCCCAGGCTGAAAGGCATCATAAGCAGCTGGCCTGGAAGCCGCACGCCCTGACGGCGATTTTGCTACAAAACCGCTAGAGCTGCTGCCTTTGCCAAACAGCGGCTTGCCCATTCCCCAGCTTTTGGGGCGACTCTTGCCGGAGCTAGGACGGCTTCCGCTGCCCCAGCTTTTGGGCCGGCCCATGCTTGCGCCAGTCAGCTTGCCGCTGCCCCAGCCTTTGGGGCGGCTAATGCCTGCGCCAGTTAGTTTGCCATTTCCCCAGCTTTTGCCGCTGCGGCTGCCTGAATTTTCGCTAACGCTTCCACGACTGCTCCAGCTCACTGTCTTCACCCGCCGCAGCGGCAGTCCAGGCCAGGATAGCTTGCGATTGCGGTTCAACAGCTGAAGCAGTCCCCATTTTCGCCCCCATCTTGCCATGCTTCTTTCGCCTCCCGCCATAAGGATCGTCCCACTCCGTATTCAAGCTTATGCTTGGCTAGGCAAAAAAAGAAGATGACCCTCCCACCAGCCTTGCCCTTGCTAAAAAGCTTGATTGTTCAGGTTATAGCTTTCATCCTGACGGTGAAGCCTATATAATGGAGGAACTTATGGTGCAATTGGATTGGAGGCTGGTACCCATGTTCACCTATCGGGAGAAGCTGTATATGCTGAAGACGCTGAAGCAAAACAAAGCCAAACGTTTATTCGGCTTGCGGAAGCTGCCGCCTGAGCATCAGGCTCTCGTCGACAAGCTGGAGCAAATGGTACGCAACGAGCAGGTCAACAAGGCGCATTTGTAGCCAGCGCCCTTTACGCTAAAGTAAAATGGATTCAACGATGGAGGAAATTATGCTAACTTTTGAACAAAAGCTTGAAATCATTACGTCCTTTCCCGAGCTGGAGCGCAGCGATGTGTCGCTCGGACGCGTTAATTTTCAATATGCAGGCAGCGTATACGACCGCAAAAATGTCGTTTACCACCTTCATCCAAACGGCAATGGCTTTGTTTACGCCGCCCTGCTGGACGGCTATGACATCGACGACAAGGGCCTTGTCAACATTCGCAGCCTGGATGAATCCGAGCTTCGCACATTGATTGCCGAAGCGATCAAATCGCTATCGTTCAAGCCTGAAGTGCCGCTTACCAGAGCACAGCGCAGAAGACAAAAGGCCAATTCCGATCAGCAATGGGCTAACGATGACGCGCAGACGCTTCAAGTGAGATTCGAGGAAGATACTTGGATGATTTACGACGGCATGAATTTGGAGATGGCCTTCGAAACCTACGAAGAGGCTGTCGAGTATTTGGAAGAGGAAGGCTTTTCGCGGGAATAGCCGCCTGCCTGTCCTGCCGTTTTCTTTTTCAAATAAGCTACAAAAAGCACCTCCAGCAATGTTGGAGGTATTTTTTGTCTTATTCATTTAAAGAAATATTGCTAAACAATTCAGATAAATCCTTCTGAAAATCCGGCTATTTCTGACAATTTTAGAGGTGGTTTTATGCTTTTTGAAAACGAGACAGAAGGAATGCGGCCAAACTGGACACCAGGTTTTAACTGGCGATTGTACTTTCAGATGGGTAATGTGGAAGTGTATAAAATCTGTGTCGTCGGCTCTGATCAAATAGAGGGTGCCATAGCATTAGAAAATCGTGGCGACCATGAATGGATACACTTAATTGAAAAGGCTCCTCATAATCGTGGGGTGAGAGAAAAATATAAATACGTGGCCCACCATCTCTTTGCTTATGCTGCTCAGCGACATATTGAGCAAGGTGGAGACGGATTTGTAGCTTACGAAGCAAAAAGTGGACTTATTCATCATTACGTCAATGAATATGGCGCAGTCTCTATGGGCAGTAGTCGTATGTTTATTCCTAATGTTGCTGGGCATAACCTGATTAGGTTATACTTGAATTAAAGGTGGTGGATTTCAAATGAACAGTAGCAACTATGTAAAAAGCTCTGGCAGAGGACGCACAGATGTAGCAGACACTCGTTTTAATGTTTATGAAGTCTCCCCGACTATACCCGGACCGAAAGACGAACAACGCGATAAAGAAGTTAGCGAAGCCATTGAAGAGTGGAAAAATTTGAATAGCAATCGTGAAAAGCTCCGCCAATAGGCGGAGCTTTTTTACAACAAAAAACTATATTTTTCTAACCCAGATCATCTTATTAATACGCCTCAAGCTCGCGCTTTGGCAGCATTCGCACGTATTTATCTGACAAGCCCATCAGCTTCATAATATAATCATAATCGCTGCGGTATTGCTCAAAATTCGTAACCGGCTCCATCGTATCAAGCGATACGGCAGTGCCGTCCTCAAAGCCTTTGCCGGGAACGAACAAAATATCATTGTTGAAAAATGATCCGCTCGGCAAATAATAACGCATCCCGAGCACGTTTCGATCAATGTTCAGCAGATCATGGCCAAACAGCGTAGCACCCGATTCCTCCGGCTTAAGACCAAGCAAATTAGCAATCGTCGGCATCATATCCAGCTGTCCGCCGACCTGCTCGACTACCTGCCCTTTGCCGCCTTTGGCGCCGCCTGGAACATGGACGATAAACGGAATATTAAAACGGCTGAGCCGCGCATCATACGTCATGCCAAGCTCCGTCTTAAATTGCTCTGGATCGATTTTGTCAGGCTGCAGTCCGAAGTGGTCGCCGTACATAACCAGCACTGTATTATCCCACAATCCCTGCTCCTTAAGCTTGCTAATCAATGTACCGATGGCATAATCGGTATAATGAATCGCCGTCAAATAGTCGCCTAGCTGAGTGCCTGCAAGTGAATCCGGCAGCGTTAGCGTTACGCGATCTGCTGGCACTTTAAAGGGAAAATGGCTGGAAGCTGTAACGAACTGCGCATAAAACGGCTGCTTCATTTCTGCAAGCTTTTGGACCCCGACCCGATAAAGCTCCTCATCCGACGCGCCAAAATCATTAAAATGGTCATCTGTATAATAAGGCTTATCATAATAAGCATCAAAACCAAGCGCTGGATACAGCTTATCGCGATCCCAGAACGTCACATTATTAATATGGAAGGTAGCTGTATCATAGCCTTGCTCCTGTAACAGCTTCGGGAGGCTTGGGAACGCCCGGTCCCCGTAGCCTTTGGACATTGCTTCGCTCCCAACCGGATAGATCGACGTATTCGACATAAATTCGGCATCCGACGTATTGCCCTGACCGATTTGCTGATACACATGAGGAAAATAATAGCCCTCATCCGCCAGCTGATTGAGAGTCGGCGTAATTTCTTGGCCGTCCACCTTAAGATGAATCGGGAAGTTTTGGAAAGCTTCCATTTGCAGCACAATGAGATTTTTACCTGCTGCCGTACCAAATTGCACAGGCTGCTTCGCCGCTAGCTTGCCTTTCGCATCCTTATTTGCTCCAGCCTCAGCATAAGGATAGCTCGCTTGGAGCTGATTAATTTCAGCTATCGTTTCTGACAGACTGCCAGTTTCGGTCTCAATGGCTTCCGTGCTGGCCTGCCAAGCGGCAGATGCCTGAAAGCCGATAAAACCGAGATTTTTAGCCCGCTCCAGCTCATTAGCAATCGACTGATCCATATAAACCTGGCGGCTGAGAAACGATGTACTGACGATCAGCACGACAAGCAGCACCGATACTCGGCCCATACGTTTGTATTCATACACTTTCCGCGTGCGAAATCGCCTCACCGCATATACCGCCAGCCAAATGGCCACATCAAGAAAATAAGTAAAATAGACAGGCTGGATTAGCGTCTGAACGCTTGCCCGTACTTGACCGACTTGATTAATCGATTTCAACACATTATACGTCGGCACCGAGCCGTAATAGTCAAAATAAACCGTCGAGGCAAACAGCAGCAGCGACAGCACCGCATTAACGAGTAAAAAAAGAGCGCCTTTGCGCTTGCCGGGGGCAATCAGCTCGAACAGTAATAATACGCCTAGCAAGCCTAGGCCGTCCATCGCCACATCTCTAATCGTAATCGTATCAAAAATAAAATAGCGAAATAAAGCCAGCTTGATCAGCAGCGCTGCATAAACAAGCAAAAAAGGCGACCGCTGCTTATTTTCCCCAAATAGCTGTTGTTGCATAAGCCTCACTCACTCTCTCGCATTCCACGTTAATATAATCAAGGTGAATATTTAAAAAAAAGAAGCCATCAACACGTGATGGCCGCTTCCTGAATGATAATTGTTAAGATTATATTAACGCATTTGCGTGTTGAATGAAAGAGGAGGTTCTTTCCGATTATTCCTCTTCATTCTTTCTGCTGCTTCATTAAGCAGTAATGGCTTGTAATTTTTCATTTTTGCCAGTCTGGCGATAAAAATACAGGAAGGTCAAGGCGAGCGCAATAATCGCAAAAATGCCTAAAAGCATCATTTGTTCGCGCATAACCCCAAAATCCCCGCTTGCTACAATCGCTTTGAAGCCAATAATGCTGTGTGTCATTGGCAGCCAAGGGTTCACCTTCTGCATCCAGTCAGGCAGCATCTCCAGCGGAAACGTTCCTGCGCTTGAGGTCAGCTGCAAGATCATCAGCACGATGACCGCAAAGCGGCCCGGATTGTCAAGCCATGTGACGAGCATTTGGACAATCCATGTAAAGGTTAAGCTAGTAATAATCGTGAATAGGAAAAATAATGGCTTGCTATGAACTTCGAGCTTGAGGACGTAGAGCAGAACCGTGTCGGCAATGACCGACTGCACGAGACTGACCATCGTAAACGTCATCGTCCGGCTGACAAAACGCTGCATAGGTGTAGCACTGGCAATGCCAGACTCCCTCAAAGAGAACACCGTCGTAAACACGAGCGCACCCATAAACAGCGCCAGTGATAGGAAATAAGGCGTAATGCCCAGCCCATAATGGCTTAGCTTATGATCGGTGTTTTCCGTAATTTTGACTGGAGCAGCAAACATGCTAACCGTGCTGTCTCCTGACTGTACTTCTGACGATTTACTCGCCGCTTCATTTAATTGGCTTGCAAGCTCGCCCGATCCGTCAACAAGCTTTACGGAGCCGTCGGCAAGCTGGCCTGCTCCATCGTCAAGCTTCTTCGAGCCGTCGGCCAATTCGCTAACGCCGCCGTTCAGCTTGCCAAGCCCTGTTTGCAGCTTGGCAGCGCCAGCCTGTAGACTTGAAGCCCCTTCTGCTGTTTTCTGGCCGCCGGCCGCAGCTTCCTTCATCTTGGTGCTGAAGGTATGCAGCCCTTGAGCCAGCTCCTGCTGTCCGCTGCTAAGCTTAGCTGCACCATCCAGCAGCTGCTTCTGCGCCTTTGCAAGCTCCGTGCTGCCCGTCAGCAATTGCTTCTGTCCGTCATGCAGCTGCTCGCTGCCGGACGCCACCTGGCGGCTTGCAGCCAGCAGCTTTGCCAGCTGCTCATTGCTCTGCAGCTCCGGGCTGCTTGCCACGAGCTGCTCCAAACCATCAGCGACCTGGCTTGCGCCGGCCGCAACCTGCGCGCTGGCCTTCTCCGAAGCCGTCAGGCCAGCGGACAGCTTCCCGCTTCCTGCGCTTGCCGCTTGCAAGCCAGCTTCAAGCTTCGCAGCGCCATCGCCTGCGCTGCTTGCCCCAGCGCCGAGCTTGGCAGCGGCCGCAGACAGCTCACTGAGCCCGCTCGACAAAGTCGCGGTTCCCGACTTCAGCGTGCCTGCGCCTTTGGCAAGGTCGCCCGCGCCACTCGCGAGCTGCTTCACACCTGACTGAACGTCCGCTGTGCCGCTCGCCAGCTTGTTCAAATTCGTTTTGAGCGTCGTAATGCCTTCGCCCAGCTTGCCAGCCCCATCTTGCAGCTTTGTTGCACCGGAGCCTGCTTTTCCAAGCCCATCAGAAATTTTATCGATTTGCTCAAACATGCTGCGCGTGTAGGCTTCCGTGATTTGCACGGACAGCTTCGACTTCAGCTCTTTCATTGCCGTGCTGCCGATTTGTGCGCCTACAAAGTTATAATCGCTATTCGGTTCAAAAATAATTTCCGCCTGCTTCGGCTCAGCCTCTGTCAGCGTCGCCGCATCCTGCGAAAACTGCTCAGGAATCGTTATCGTCATATAATAATGATTATTGCTCATGCCGGTCTTTGCCTGATCCTGCGTAACGAATGACCAGCTAAAGTCAGTATTTTTCCCCAGCTCATCGACGAAATCCTCGCCAATATGCAGCTGCTTGCCTTCATAGTCTGCCCCTTGGTCAAGATTAACAACCGCTACCGGCAGCTTGCTCGTCTGTCCGTAAGGGTCCCACGAGCCTTCTACTAGAAAGCTGCTATACAGCATTGGCAGCAGAGCAACCCCCGCTAACGTCAGCAGCACCATCGGCTTCTTGCCGAGCAGCTTGATTTCCTTCCAAAACACTTGAAATACACCCATCGCGAACACGTCCTTTTTCAATATGCTGATCTATGCTGCTTATATGTTGAACCAATGACCATTTCGGTATATTGGTCAGTTTTTTTCAAAAAAATAGGCATCGCCGTCTTGCTCTGACTTTGCCCATTACTTCACCGGATCGGCGACAATGCCATATGCGATGAAGGAAAGCATATTTTGTTTAATCTCATCCTTGCTAAGCGGCTCGCTCAGCTTATTCCAATCGGACGTCAATCCAATGTACAGCCGAAAAATCATAAACGCGGCAATCGCCGGATTGCAAGGCTTCACCTCGCCATTATCAATCGCCCGTTCAAGCTGCTGCTTCAGAAAATCCAGCGCGAACTGTTCCATTCGGCGAATGCCATCAAGCGCCTGCACCGTTCCAATGTCTCGAACCTCCTGCGAAAGCTTCACTGCCAGCTCATGGTCGGAGCGGAAATCGAGAATCGAATCAAGCACATTAAACAAATTGTCGCTAAAAGCCGCATCCTGCTTCGTTCCCTCGCACATAATGCTTTGCAGCTCTACAAAGGCTTTGCCGAGAATTTCCTCAAACAGCTCTTCCTTCGTTTTGAAAAAGGTGTAAATCGTCCCTTTGCCTACATTTGCGATTTTCGAAACAAGATCCATCGTCGTCGCCTTATAGCCAAACTGTGCAAACGACTGCGCCGCCGCTTCCAAAATCAATGTTTTGCGATCAACCGCCATCCCCATAACCTCCCTTGCAACAAGCGTTACAACCGTCTATTGATCGGCTTAATAATCAAAATTGACTAAAATTCATTTTCGGTCAATTGGTCATAAATTAATTTAACACACAGCGATGCAAAAGTACAATCTTTTTTTTATGCGTTTTTTCAAGCATTATTTCTTGAATCATTTCCTTGCATTTCGCCGCCATTGCACAGTCCCAAGGGCGAGAAATAATAGTAGCTAAAATATAGCACCTTTATAGCCCGGTTTAAAGCTTGTTTCCTTTAGACGACGATACAAAATATTTGTGTTGCTCAAATTTCAACTACGGCATACAATAATACCAAGTAAATAAATTGGAATTAGAGGTGAACGGTGATGCGTGAAGTGCCGATGCGCTATGTAAAAGCGAACCAAGTTGGAATCGTAGCTTTTGTTCTTCTCTCCTTTTTCTTCAATCAGCCTTTGTTATTGGGACTATTATGGATGATTCAAGTGGTCGGACTTGCTTCCGCGGGGAAGCTTAATCTTTTTGTCCGGATCGCGAAGCTGTTTATAAAAGAGACAGGCACAGAGATGCAAGCGGCTGAGCTTCAGCGTTTCAACAATGTGCTGGCTGTGCTCTTCCTTACGTTGGCGCTCGCAACCGCAGCGTTTGGCTGGGACATTGCAGCGTATGCGTTCTCCGTTATGCTGCTGCTAGCCGCCAGCGCCGCCTTGCTAGGTTATTGCATCGGCTGCACCGTTTATTTTTGGTACAAGCAATTTCGCGCAGGGCGGAAAATAGGCGGCATTTAGCAATCGCTGCAAGCAGCAATATAAAAGCAGCAAAAAGGATCTCCATTCCAACTGCATTCCAGCAGGGAAAGGAGATCCTTTTTTAGTTATTCGCCTTGCAAGCCCAGAAGCTTGTAGATCATTAATGCTGCCTGTGCCCGTGTAGCCTCGGCCTGTGGAGCAAAATCATTTTGGCCCATGCCGCTCACGATTCCAGCCCCTTGCATGGCAGCAACACCTTTTTTGGCGTATACCGAAATAGCATTCTCGTCTGAAAATGGAGCTGCTGCTTCCTCAGCTAACTCGAGCTCCGCATATTTCGTTGCCTGATAGGCCATGACCGCCATATCTTGTCTTGTAAGTTTGTCGTGCACCCCAAAACTGCCGTCTGATTTTCCTTTAACGATCCCGAGTTTATAGGCTGTGGCAACGGCGTCATAATACCATGTGCCTTGCTGGACATCACTCAGCGGTGTTAGAGCATTCGCCTCCGTCAAATCCAGTCCATTCATTAGCATGACAATAAATTCCTCTCTCGTTATGACAGCTTCCGGTTTAAATTGTCCTCCGCCCGTCCCGCTGATGATATCTCGGGCAGCTAACGCGTTAATCGGCTCCTGCTGCCATGCTTTCGTTACATCCTTGAAGCCGACTTTCTTGTACACGACAGCATATTTGCTGAAATGCTTGGGCTTAAACACCACGCTTCCGCTTAACGAATCATATTTGCTATTTTTCACAGCTTCCAGCGCCCCACTATCCGTGATATAGCAAATAATGACTTGATGCGGATTTTCACCAGGCTGCAATGAATATGGAAAAGCTACAACGATATCCTCTCGCCCATCAAAATCGCTGACCTTCACCCCATCCACTTCCAGCTGGAAGTCATAGACGACTGCACCTGCCACTTGCTGCTGCGTCCCGGCAGGCAGCTTGGAAATATCCGCTTTCGTTATGGTTAGGGTCAAGGTTTTGGGCGCTGTGCCTTTATTATTTTCAAGCCATTTCAAGGATAACGTTACGATGGCAAAGCCCGTATCGATTTCGAGCCACTCGGCTTTCTCTGTGCTTTCAGCTTCCAATACTCGCGTGAGTGGGATTTTCACTTGCCATTCATTTGCCTCCGCATTTGATTTGATTTTCAGCTTGATTTTGCCATCAATGGCGCTTTCCAGCGCGGCCTTCACCGTATTTTCATCCAACTCCACCAGCTGCTTGCCGCCTCCCGTCACCACAGGTGTCGCAGTTGGCTGCGATGAGCTCGAACCGCCAGACGGGCTAGATGTCGGATTCGGTGTTGCGCTTGGCGTCGGTGCCGGACTCGCAGTTGGCTGCGGCGTCTCGCCTGGCGATGGTGTCGCACTTGGCGTCGGCTGCGGCGCTGTACTTGCAGACGGCTCAGGCGTCGACGTTGGCGTTGGCTCCGGTGTCGGGGTTGACGTTGGCGTCGGCGTTGGGCCTTCGTCCTCTTCCGCAACAAGGACGGTTGCCTCCGCCGTCAAGTAGGTGCCGGCCACCTCGCCTTTTACTTTGAAAAGGCCTGTTTTGCTCATTTGCTCCTCATCTATTTTTCCCCATTGCACGTTTGCATGCTGCTCGCTGCCGTCGCTCTTGCTGACGGATACGGAAGCTGGAAGCAGCGGCACCGCTCCAACAGCTGCCTTAACCTGTACAGGCTGAATCGCTGTTATGGCTGCTCCAGGCACTGTTCTCAGTCTTAATACAGTGACCGAATAGGCGGGAAAATCATAAGTAAAGGATTGGCCTAATCCGGCAACCTCCTTCACCTCAGGCATTACATTTTCCGGTGTGGCAAAAGAGTTTTCCGCCGCAGCCGATGCAGCCTTCAGCTCCAGCACGGTAGCGCTGCCGTCGATATAATCAGCATCCACATTTACGATTGAGGTTTGCTCGCTTCCGCTAATATTCACGACTTTGACGATTAGATCACCCGTCTTCTCATCCTTTGTCGTCACGCTGTAAAGCGGGCCAGGGTCCCGATCCACCTCATGCACTAGCACGCCATCCAAATAACAGCGGATGAGCGAGCCCTGCAATTCGATTTTAATATCATACCAACGATTGGCTTCTACTCCGCTGTTCAAGGAATTGCTGACGTTCGACTTGGTGCCGCCAACCGCCTGCTCAATTACAGTCAACGTATTCGACCAGCCGCCAAGATTCCACCAATAATAGTTGTCGGTATCCTTGGCGCCAAACCCGATCAGGAAGCCTTCGAAGCCCGCCGCCTTCTTCGCTTTCAATTGCAGCGTGTAATTGCTCCATTGCTGGCCTTCCTTCAATAGAAGCCGCGCATCCGTTGTACTGGTGGAGGTTTGCTTCAGCACGCCGCTGTCAATGGACCATGCGCCCTTGAAGCTGCTCCACTGTGAAAGCGTCGACGGATCGCTGAAATCATTTTGCAGCAAAACCGTGCCGTCCTTAGCCGTAACCGTTACATCATCATACTCTACACCTGTGTTCCAAGCGCCCAATGCTATCGAGCCTTGGACGGTGCTGCTGCTATAGCTTTTATTTTTCTGGAGCTGGGATGGCATAAGCTGCTGGCCGACATGGCGGCTGAACAGCTGCTGCACGTAATAGTTCGGCGTCCCGTACGCCTGGCTGTTGTCAAACCAAATTAAATCGGTCGTCCACTGCGTATTGCCTTGCCTTGCAAATAAAGGCGCGAACGAAGACATCGCTACTACGTCCGAATTGCGCTCAAGCCCTGTCATAAATGCTGCTTCGGCAAGGGCGCTTTCCATATTGTTTTTTTTGCCCGTTCCGTGCGCTGCATATTCGCCTACAAAAACCTTCGGCCCGCTGCGGCTGTAATGGTCATACCGATTGACATTATTGTAAAACCACTGCGGACTCTGATACATATGCTCATCGACCAAATCCGCTTTATTGCCATTGCTTCCAAGCCAATCATAGGCATAATGGAACATCGAATCTTCTGGAAAAGCGCCCGCGCTCAGTACCAGCTGAATTTCGGGATATTTTGCTTTTATCGCATCATAAAACACTTCATACCGGTCCAAATAATCCTGGCCCCACAATTCATTGCCCACTCCAAGATATTTCATCTGAAAAGGCTCCGGATGACCGTTTGCAGCGCGTACAGCCCCCCAAGTGGAATCAACCGGCCCATTCGCGTATTCAATGAGATCAAGCGCGTCTTGAATATAAGGGTCAAGCTCGTTCATCGGCACTTTCGGCGGATTGCCGTGACAGGACACCTGACCGATAAAAATAATCGGCAAAGGCTCGGCGCCAATATCCTCAGACAGCTGGAAATATTCATGGAAGCCGAGGCCGAACGATTGATAATAATTGGCCGCCCATTGATTGCGCTGGACTTGGCGCTCCGCTACGTCGCCGATTGTATTTTTCCATCTGTAGCGGTTTTCAAGAGAACCGCCTTCCACGATGCAGCCGCCCGGAAAACGGAGAAAGCCCGGATTTAAATTGTCCAGCATTTCGGCTAGATCATAGCGCAGCCCGTTTGTACGATTTTGCCACGTCTTCTCCGGGAACAGCGACACCATATCCAAATCGATGACCGCCTGCTCCGTTCCGATAACGACGAGCTTGGCGTTCGTGCTGGCGGCATTCGATTGAATCGCACAGCCAAGCTTCTGCCAATCAGCTGTAAGGCCTGTCACCTCGCAGGAGCCATAAACCGCGTCATCTTGTCCTCTAAGCTGTGCAACTAACGGTTTTGTCAAAGGGCTTGCGCTCCGTGCATACACGCTGAAATGATAAGTTTCGCCGCTTGCTACAGCTAGGCCGGAATAGCCTGCATTCGCTAGCCCAGCGCCTGCCCCGGCAGCACTGCCCGTATTCGTAATCGTCAGGCGTGCGAATCGCGGATTGCTGGCGTTCAGCGCTCTATCCGTTGCGGTCGTCAGCTCGCCCGCAGCGCCGCCATAAGCGGTTTTGCTCCAAGCGTACAGAGCAGTGCCGAATTCAAAGGAGCGATTTTGCACCATTTCGCCGTATAATCCGCCGTCCGCCGCATAGTTGATATCTTCATAAAAAATGCCGTATAACGTCGGGCTCACCTCATGGGCCGCCTCTCTTCCATTAATATTCAAGGTGTAGGATGCCGAATCCAGCTCCCATACTACGATGGTAAAGGATTTTGTATCCTGCTCCGCCCCTTTCGCAATCGTCGCTGTCAGGATGACCGTCTTATCGCCTTGTCCTGCTTCCGGACGCGTTACCTTCCCCTCTGCGCTCACCGTTGCCGGATTAGAAGAAGCCCAAGTAATAGCCGTCCCCCCGGGACCTGCCGCGGGAAGTGTCAAATCCTTCGTCTGCTGCATCGTATCGCCCAGCTCCAGCCAGTTTTTATCATAAGCAATGATTTCGATATCGCTTAGCGCCTCTCCAACTAGAGAGACAAGCTCGCTTGCCGATAATGCGCGGTCATAGATGCGGAAATCGTCGATTTTGCCGTCAAAATAAGGATCAGCCGCAAATTGGGATTTGCCAATATAATTGTTCGTCGTAAGGCCAAGCTCGGAGGGATCATTTTGCATGTTGCTTACGGTGGCCACTTGAATGCCATTGATAAACATCGTATACGTGTTGCCGGAAATGACAACCGCTACATGCTGCCATGAGCTGGAGGCCGGAAAAGCCGGGCCAGCCAAAGCATTTTCCCCGTTCCCTTGCGGTAATGCCGCGAAATGCGCCACTCCTGCATTATTTTTTAAAGTCAGGAACATCCAATTCGTCGTGCTGGTGCCAAAATCAAACACTCGCGCCCACGTTCCCAAGCTGTCCGCCTTCACCCAAGTGGCGATGGTCATATCATGGGTGGACGAAAGCAAACCATCGGGCAGCTTAACATAACCATCCGTTCCAAATAAATCAATGGCTCCATTTATTTTGCCATCTGCCGTGAAGGCCGCTCCTCCTGCCAATAAGCCGTCATGTCCGTTCAAAGAGCGGTCTTTCACCGTGCTGCCTGCTGTTTCATCAAAGTTGTAATGAAGCAGCAGACCATCGGGCACTGCTGCAGCTGTTGCTTCTGCATGAGCTGTTTCATCAAGAGTTATATCTTCAGTGACCCTTTCTTCAGCAGTTGGGTCATCCGCTGCAAACACCGGGGACACAACAGAGAAGCACAGCAACAGCACCATCGTGCTTGCGATGACATCTCGTAAAAGCTTATTGCGCAAAAAAACCATGAAAGTTGAACCTCCTTGTTTTTATTGGCATGCGTATTCACGTTCTTCACAAATAATAAAGCGTTTTCATAAGTTGTTGAATACAGATTTATGGTGGAAATGTGTAAATTTATGTTTGAATTGGAATCCACGTACCAAGAGAAGAACAAAAAAATAACCTCTTGGCGATTTGCCAAGAGGTTTGTTGGTCCAAACGGGCGCTGCCTGATGATGTTGTTCGGCAAGCGGCTGTGTTATAAAATTCGCCATTTTGCAAATGCTAAATAGGCTCTAATGCTGCTTATGGCTTAGTCGGAATTTCAAGCTTCGTATACCAGGTTTTCCCGCCGTCCACCGTGCTATAGATCGCTGGTGAATTCAGGCTCGTATCCGCCATAAACCCGACATAGGTGCTCGTAAACGAGATCGTATTGGCATAACCGACCGTATCGGACGGCGCAAACCAGGTTTGCCCGCCATTGGAGGAACGTCCGATTCCAATGCGCTGCGCCGCTGGGGAATAAGCGCTCAAAATCGCTGTTCCACCCACAAGCTCAAGGTCGCTCGGATGTCCGCCCGGTGATGCCGGCCCTTGAGTTACGAGTCCCTTTGCTTCGCCAGGCGCTTTGCCGCCGCCCGCTGTACTTTGGCTAATGACTTTGCGCCAGCTTGCACCGTTGTTAGCCGAAGCATACACCGAATACGATTGCTGCGACATGCCAGCTCCGCCATTAAATTGCGCCCAGACTTGAGTGCCATCAGCAACGATTTTACCGCCGCTCAGCTCGTCCGCCTTCACATGGAGCGAAGTTGTCCAGGTCACGCCTCCGTCCGTCGTTCTCGACAAGTTATAGCCGAGTCCCGGCAGGATGACTAGCGCCCAGCCTTGCTTGTCATTCACAAACTCCGCATAGCGCGTGTTTGCCGTGGTTGCGATTTTCGCCCAGCTTTTCCCGCCATCCTTCGTTTTATAGGCAAAGGCATTCGTATAACCAAAGCCATTATTTTTATCTATAAAATGAATACGCTGCAGCTGAAGCTTGCCTGTAGGCAGCTTCGTAAATTTGCTTCCGCCATCCGTCGTAAATAGTAAAGCGTTCGGACCATTGCTTGCAGATTTAGCTAGCGCCCAGCCCGTCGTATTGGAGATGAAGTCGAGCTGTGCAAACTGCCACGTTCCTTTATAAATCGACTGCCAATGGGAGCCTGAATCGGATGTCCCGATTAGAAAGCCATTTCCGGCCGCCCTTCCCGTCGTTGCATTTAAAAATTGAATATCGCTAAAATGGTACGCGCTGTCGCCTGCTGGCTTGCCGCCGAACAAATCCTGACCTGCTGCCTGATCCGCAGCTTGCGCGCTCGGCAGTACCGTAGCCAAACCAATTGCAATTGCCGCTGCTGCCATCATGCTTTTCCCTTTGGAGATCGATCGTTTGGATGTTTTCATTATAAATGTCCTCCTGCTTCGTAGGTGGTGTAATAAACATTATGATTCTGTATTCTTAATACCCTTCATCCACCAAAACGAATCTTATGTCTAAATAGTTGCATGGTAAAAGATCACAATTTCAATACCTGATTTGTAACTTTTTATCCTTTGCATTTTTTTATAATCATTATGATAATAAAGGTAACAGCCCTCATTCGATTCAGATGTTGTGCAACAAAATTAGACATAGGCAGGTAAGAGGCAAAATGGACAACCGCAGGCAGTCACAAGGACATATGGCACGAAATGTAGACGAGCAATCAGGAAATAAAACGTACAGGGCTGGGCTTGACGGAATCAGAGCAATCGCCGTAATTGCGGTTATTGTGTATCATCTTCATCCCGGATGGATGCCCGGCGGACTGCTCGGCGTAGGCATCTTTTTTGTCCTATCCGGTTATTTGATCACTAGTATATTAATGCATGAGCTAGAACGACATGGAAAAATAGATTTGAAAGCTTTTTGGACCCGCAGGGCAAAAAGACTGCTTCCCGGCATGCTGTTTATGATCGCGGTCACCGGGTCAGCGACCTTGCTGTTTGCTTATCCGCATTGGTCTCCTTTTTTAACCGATTTGCCCGGCGTACTGCTATATGTGAGCAATTGGTGGCTCATTTTACATAACGTTTCTTATTTCGAAAGCTTTGGCCCCGCCTCGCCGCTCGGCCATTTATGGTCGCTTGCTGTAGAAGAACAGTTTTATTTGGTGTGGCCGCTTATGCTCTTAGTAGGGCTGCGTTTTTTGAAACGGCGCCGTGCGCTGCTGCTGGGCATACTTGTGCTGACACTATTATCGGCTACTGCTATGGCATGGCTTTACGAGCCTGACAGCGATCCTAGCCGTGTTTATTATGGAACCGATACGCGCATGTTCGGCCTGCTGATGGGGGCGGTGCTAGCTTTGATATGGCCTTTTCATAAGCTTAAACCACGCGTATCCAATGAAGCGCGGCTTACGCTGGATATCATTGGAGGAACGGCACTGCTCCTAACGCTGCTAGCTTTTTGGTATACGAACGAATATCAGCCCTTCTTATATTTGGGGGGCATGCTGCTGCTGTCCGTTGTGTCCATGCTGCTCATTATGACAGCGGCGCATCCAGCCAGCCGAATTGGCCGTTTGCTTTCGATTCCGCCGCTACGGTTTATCGGCGTTCGCTCTTACGGGCTATATTTATGGCATTATCCGGTCGTTATTTTGACGGGCCCAGCTGTTGATACGGGTGAAGTTTCGGTTATGCGCCTAAGCCTGCAAGTTGTGTTGATGCTTGTGCTTGCCACCGTATCCTATAAATATGTTGAGCAGCCCCTTCGTCACGGAAGCATTAGTAAGCTGTGCAAGCAATTCCCCAGTTGGATGGCCGCCCATTCCTATCGAAGAGCCTTTATCGCTTTCTTCAGCGTCTGCTTAGTCGTCACGATGTCGTATGCGCTCCGAATGGATGGGTTAGCGTCGATCTGGAGCAATAAACCGTTCTCACATGTTCAGGCGTCGGGTAATTATGCCGCGGGGAATGCCGATGGTTCGGAGACGGAGCCCGCTGGGCAAGGGAGCTCTGGGGCTGGTACGGGCGTTGCACCGAGCGAGCCCAGCACGGGCGCACCCGAGCAGAAGCCGTCGCCAAGCGGGGAGCCAAGTGCAGTGGCAAGCCCGGAAGGAAGCGGCGAAGCGATCACCCATGCAAGCACCGAGCCGAGCCCGTCTGTTAAACCGAGCGAGTCGGGTGAGGATGGAGTCAAGCGGGCGCCTGAGCATGAGGAGCAGCCTCCACAAGCTGAATCGAAGGTAACCGCAATTGGCGATTCCGTCATGCTCGACATTCAGAGCGCTTTGGAAAAACTCGTTCCGGGCATAGCGGTAGACGGTCAAATTGGCCGACAAATGTCCCAAGCTCCGCCTATCCTTGAGCAGCTCCAGAAAAACGGCAAGCTTGGCGACACCGTTATTATAGAGCTGGGAACGAATGGCGCTTTTGCAAGCAAGCAGCTTGCGCGAATTTCCGAGCTGCTTAAGGACCATAAAAAAATTATTTTAGTGAATACACGTGTTCCCCGTCCATGGGAGCAAATCGTCAACGATGCTCTAGCCAAAGCAACTAAAGATAATAAGAATATGGTACTTGTTGACTGGCACGCTGCCAGCTCGGGGAAAGACGACTATTTTTCACAGGATGGTGTTCATCTGACGGCAAAAGGGGCAAAAGTGCTGGCTGCGCTGATTGCTCGAGCTGTTTAAAGCTTGGATTTGCAGCACATGCAACATCTTGTAACGCCTCGTAACATCTTGTAACATTAAAAAACCGCTTGTCATTGTCATAAGACATTTGACAGGCGGTTTTTTTGGACTCAAAACTAACCTTTAATCGTTAAAATCGGTTCAACCTCGGCTACGACTTGGGCCATGCCGTGTTCTTCATGGGATTCAATAATGGCATTGATATCCTTGTAGGCATAAGGAGCTTCTTTCTTTAATTCCTCTTCCCACTTCTTCAAAATATCCGGCCTCGACTTAATATCGTTGCGGTTCGGATCAATCGGCGTAACCACATTAA
Source organism: Paenibacillus liaoningensis (assembly GCF_059609455.1). Classification (NCBI taxonomy): domain Bacteria; kingdom Bacillati; phylum Bacillota; class Bacilli; order Caryophanales; family Paenibacillaceae; genus Paenibacillus; species Paenibacillus liaoningensis. Next base: position 35,511 of record NZ_JCAALU010000015.1, on the reverse strand, counting down.
ACTTGGCAATAAATTCACGAAATAAAGCATTATCCACCTTGATCGAGTCGCCTCGGGAAAGACTTCTGCCCGCACCGTGGCTGGCACTGAACAGACTATCCCGATTGCCGAGTCCTGCAAGAATATAGCTTTTTGCGCCCATTGATCCCGGGATGAATACAGGCTCCCCCGTATATTGGAAAGGCGTATTCATCATTTGTTCTGCCGACTTTGCAGTACAGGCACCCTTGCGGTGGATAAAACCCGCGCTGCCATCAATCGTTTCTTCCCAAACAAAATTATGCGGCGCATCGTACAGTAATTTATAATCGAACGACTTCAAGCTTTGATGCAATGCTTTTTGCAGCATGAGTCCCAAAAACAAGCGATTCGCAAAAGCAAAATTAGCCGCATTATGAAGGAGGTTCCAATAACGCTTCCATTGCAGCGCATAGCGCTCAGATTGCGGCAGCACATAGATGCCATTGCTCGGATGCTTTAATGATGCAGGATAAATGTCTTTCAGCATTTCCTTTATATTTACACCTGCATGATGTCCAATGGATACGGAGCCTGTGTGAATCATCACGACCACTTGGCCGTGCTTAATGTTCCACTCGTTAGCCAAGGCATGATTGCGAATATTTACTACCTTTTGTATCTCGACAAAATGGTTCCCGCCGCCAATAGAGCCAATTTGGCTGTCATAGGAAAGCTCTGAGCTGCCCAGAAAGCTGTCGAGTCCGTCTACTTCGCCTGCAATGAACGAGCCGGAACGATTGACTCTGGCAAGGTCTTGCTCTTGCTGCCTCGCATCATAAAAATCCCACAGTCCCTGGCGACTGCTCCCTTGCTGCGATGCCAAAACACCCACTAAGCCTTCTTTGAAAATCGCTTCGCGCTGCGATCTTGTCATCGGGATGTTACGGCCGCCTTCGAAGAAAATGTGGCGAATGTCGGCTTCAATTTTTTTGAGATTAGAACGAATGTCGTCCTCCTGAAGCGAGGTCGTGTACAGCCGCATGCCGCAGTTAATATCGTTGCCTACAGCTTGGGGAATGACGAAGCCTTTTGTAAGGAGGGTTGTGCCTATCGGGATACCGCTTCCTTTATGGAAGTCCGGCGTAATCGCAACTTCTTCGATCTTGGCATCCGCATTGGAAAAATAGCCGGTCTGCTGCTGCTTCAGCATTTCGACCGATTCATTTACCGTTAGGAGCTGGTCCAGCTCTGCCAACGCATTTTTCTCAAGCTTTATATCGTCATTAATGAAAAATCGTACAGGTACATGGCTGCTATTTTTAATTTTCAATCAAGAACCATCCTTTTCGTTCGTTGGTTTATTTTTATTATTGAGCGTTTGAATGTTTTCGACAGAAATGCATAACATGGCTGCTCACCCTTTCGTTGTTGATTTATTTAATGTTGTATGATTGATTCTAGAGTTATTATTACAAAGAAAATTTCTCCCGTTTCAATGCTTCTACATAACTGATCATCGGTTCTTTCTCCATCAGATGGATTAAATCAATGATCTTTTTCTCCATAACGGCTAATTCATTCTCATTCCTAAACAATTCAATAAACGGATCATACAGACATGGATTTTTCATAGCTTCAGGGTTTCGATTATCTACTAAAGACGCCCACTGTAAGTAGCTTTCACAAATCCATTGTACCAGAGTACGCTCCACCCGTATCATATCCGGACACAAAGAAAATACATTTGGCGAGTAATCTATATTAAGCTCCTTTGCCTTAAACAAAAAAGCAGGTGCTGCTCCTACATTTTCAATCCACCAACTCAACGAATTCCCGTTAAAATGAGAGAGTTCCCCTTTTTTCTCACCCCAATGGATTTTGCCGATTTTCCTTACGGCATGTCCTAAATACCGTTTTTTGTAGGTGCCAATCGTATTGCTGTAGACATCAATCGGATGTTTCGCAGCCATAGACTGCCACCCGGATTGATGAAAAGCATAGGTGCCAACATCAATAAAACCATGCTCTTTTCTGAAACATCCCCCTAAAATATAAAACATAAGCAGAGGCTCGTATATTGGATACACCTGTGCCGCCACTTCATTTCCCTCTTCCGCCAGCTTCATATACAATAACGTGTACTTGCAAGCCCTTTGAGCTTGGGTAAGTTTCATTTGCTTCAATTGAGGATACCAATCCTCAGCCGTAAGCTCATAGCTAATTCCTGCCGCTTCGTAAGGATGAAAGTAAAGAGGATGCGATTTAATTCCCATCTTTTCACTAAACTGAACCAAACGACGAAAATATTCACTGACATACAGCATATCTACATCGCTTTCCGCTACCGTTCGTCTTCCTGTATCTTCTGCTTCCTCTAATCTCGTAAGATAGGATATGAGCTTTAATATACTTTCATCGCCCTGTTTAATGGCGAAATCCACCAAGTCTGCATCATAATCGGTAAGGGGTATAGTGAGCACAGGAAGTTTATTTAGAAAATCAGACATCGGCTGTCTTAGCATGAATTCTTTTTCGCCTAAATAGCTCAAATATATATCTTCCGGCCCCTCCACCTGTTTAATTTGAATTCGGGAGTAATCACAGGTGTTGTACAGCTGATGATTAAAATAATACCGCTCTCTTACATTATCAATTTCGGCACTTTTCGCTTCGATGTTATAATAGCAATGGAACGGAAAACCTTGAATGGACAGACAACTATTATTGTACAATCTTTGTAAATCCACTGTATTCGCCACATATGCGTTGGCATTCCCGAGCCTTTCTTTATCATATTCATGAATAAAAATGTTGCCATCGCAGCTTTTCCACCACTTGATATATGCTCCACTCGCTTCTTTTATTTCAGTAAGTCCTAATTCATTATCTAAGAGCCATCTTGAAATATCAGAATCGTATACTGTTTTTACAAGCCATTGCTTTTGCTTTTGCAATAACCCATATTTAACAGCCTCACTCTCCAAAAACTCCTGAACGCTGTCTGCTAAAATGGAATAGGTACCCTGAATATAACGATATAGCTTGCCATCCTTACCTATGAAGTCACCGCCATCACGATAATCATAATAAATACATTCCACTAAATGCTGTCCCTTATCATATAGGTGTTTGGGATACCTATTACCATTTGGTTCATTTCCTAATACATTAAATGTAGTACCTTGATACGCTATCGATCCGAAATTATATCTAAGTCCCCCATATTGCTCTTGAAAATCCAGTAAAGCCGCGAATACAGGGATACCATGCTGTTGAAGGCTCTTTGCCAGCGTCGTTCTATCGGTTATCGTTCTTCTATGATAGCACTGCGCAACAAACTCTTCGGCTAAGCCAGACAAGCGATTTAACTGATTCATACAAGGATCATCCCTTTCTTCCAGGCGCATATCCGCCTTAGACCAACCGAATTTTCGTTTCAAAGCTTATCGCTGCTCGGCTCGCCGAACCACAGATGGATACACTATTGAAAACCATAAAACGGGAATACGACCACTCATAAGGAGAAAATTTATTGATTAAGACCGATGTGCTATACTTCCTGATTTCAACGTCAGGCGAGTTGTACACCCATACTTCATCCATTTCCATGTTTACAACGATTTCTTCTACAACAGGTCGGGAACACTCAAACATTATTTCCGCCTCGCTTTGCCCTTCTCTCCATTTCCGCAGCACAGCAGGGGTATAACTTTTATATTCGGCAAAAACAACTGTGTCTTGAGCATCTATATGCAAAGCACAACAATCCTTATTGACCTCTAGCTGCAGCGTCTCCACACGCATTCCAGCGTTAAGATGTACACGCTTAATTGAACGATGTTTTGTCGCATAAACTAATCTGCTGCTATCGGCTGTAAACGCAATTGCACGAATCATTCCCATATGAGAAGGAAGCCCCAGCCACAAAAAATCATCCTGTTTAAATATCACCTGTGCGCTAGCCAACTGCCATACGGCGATCGTTTCACCAAATACGGCAACAGCAAGCCGCTGCTCATCGGGACTAATCTGAATAGCAGCAATTTTTTGTTTTTCATAAGTATGCTGCAGCATAACCTTGCTGGTGCTTAAATCGATCACATAAAATGTTTTATAATATTCAGGGATAGGATATCCATCATCTCCTTGTGGATCGTAACTGCCGGCTGTCGGAACAATGACTAAATAGCTTCCTTTTGGACTAAAAAAGACGTGGGTGTACTCCTCATAATAGGCATTGCGCTCCAGTTGCTCCCAATCCAGACCTGGATATAAAAACTCAGTATGCAGTCTTCTCTTGGCGACATCATAAAGCTTCACAATACCGACACCCAGCCCAACCGCAAGATAACGAGAGTCCGGGCTAAAAGCAAGGCAAACCTCTTCCGCCTTCTCCTCACGGTAAAGCGGCACATTATCCTCAAACGAGACAATCTCTGCTCCATCTTCAGCATTCAGAAGCTTGAGAATACCATCTCTGTACATAACAGCAAGCATCGTGCCTTGTGAATTATGTTGGAGCTCTATAATCCAGACATTTTCCTTCTCGCCGATTTCTATAAAGGCTTGGTGCTCTTTGCGAGGCTCTTTGGCATGAAGCAGCATTCGCTGCTCTATTTGTTTACGTAGTTCATCTACCTTTCTTGTAAAAGATGAAGGTGCAGTTTCCGGAAGCTCCTTCAGCCTATTAAGAGCATCTACAACATTATTTTCGCGATAATGTGACTGTGCCAAATAATACAGCGCCTGCCCTTTCAAATCTGCAGGCAGAGAATTTTCATAGATCAACCAACCCAACGAACGAACAATCTCATACTGATTCTGATCAGCATCAAACGCCGGTATAATCCCCTGTATAAACTGCAGCAACTGATCCGTCTCTTTATTCAGGCCAAAACGTTCCTGTCCGTTCACTGCATGCTGCCGCAGCAAAGACGTGACTTGCTTCGCCTCAGCCACCTCCCCGGTGTGCAACAGAGCTTCTATGTATATGTATATTTTACGAAAATTCAAATACCATTCTTCCTTCGGACTTAAAAAAGCTCTGCTGAACTCAGAAGAAGGGGTAAGCAATTTTATTGCGTCCTCGTATCTGCCATCTTCATTATAAGCAGCAGCATGAGTGACGATTTCCTTTAAATGCTTCACTTATACCTTCCTTTCACGAAATAGGTTTGCAACCATATGGACCATACTTTAATATAATCGGCTTTTACGTGGGATTTTTTCACTATAATAGTTTACCATTGAAGATCAGTATTCAATTTTATTCAAATATAAATAACCCCATAAATAAATTCACTATTTTTATTATCAATGTATTAACAAATATGAGTTTATCGCCGATAAACAACAAGTAAATACACATAAAGGGAGAAATAAAGAATGAGTAGATTCATGGTTATTGGTTTGGTTATAGCAATTATGACGATGACAGCCTGCAGCCCGCTTTCTGAAGCAATAGGAACAGAAGGTACAAGCGGTTCTGCTGTGAATGCTTCAGCGGAGCAAGAACTCGAAACGAAGAAATACAATGCCTATATCGATTTGGCAAATACGATGAATGATGGATTGTTTGAAAAACTGCTGACTGTTTATGTACGCAAGTTCGGATTGGAGCAAGAAATGGTTATCCCAAAAGGCTTCACTGAGTTTAACAGCAGTCCGTTTGGGCTGGATGCGGTTGACACAATGAATGAAACAATGAAATTGGCTTCAAGTGAACCTGCCTTCGGTGCGGTTGACGATTCTATAAAACAGCTGATTCCATATATGACGGACATTATGAAAACGCTAGATGAGGCTTTAGAGTATTATCAGGAGGGAACCTATAGGCAAGACGATTGGAAGCAAGGGAAGGCACTTCACGCTAAGCTATTCGAGCTGTATGGGCAATACGAAACATTGTCGGAGATATATTTCCAAGATTTAGAGAAATTAACAGAGCAGTCAAAGCTGGAGGAAATGGAAGCATTGAAAGCTTCAGACTACATGATTCGTTACTACGCAATGAGCTTATTAATGCGTGCCCAAAATATTCAAACCGCCTTCTATGAGAAAAATATTGGGGAAGATAACATTTTGGAGTTTGATGTGAAGGAATATGAGGAATTGCATCGCCTGCTGAATGAGGATATTCTTCAATTTAATGAGTATCTTAAGGATGATGAGCGTCGCAAGAAGGAAGGGTGGGCCTCGGCAGGGGGTTTCACTAGTTCGATTAAAGATGTACAGACAGCATCTGCGGATATATTGGAGACACTCAAGACAGGTGACACGACAATAAATACTTTTACGAAAGGCTCTGTCATGGCCGGAACTGGGAAAAATGATATTTTTGCAACCTATAGCAATAAGGTTTCATTTCTCGTTAGCGGCTATAATACAAGTATAAGCTTGCAGGTATACAATTAAATAGAGCTTAGATAATTAGCTGCAGATAGAAACAGGCAGAGCACGGCGTAATTAGCCGAGCTCTGCCTGTTTGTGGATCTATAGCCTACGCCGCAGCCGTTGGGCCATCGAGACCTTTTTCAAGTGGATGAAGCAGCACTTACAGATCAAGCATTTTTATGGGACGAGTGAGCACGCCGTTACCAACCAGATTTGGATCGCACTCATCGCCTTCTGTTTGCTCGTGCTGGTGAAGCTGGAAACGAAGGTGAAACACAGCTTGCTACAACTCACGCGCTGGCTGACGAAGCTACTTGTAAAGGCCGAACATTATCGCCTACAAAAATGTATCATTAAACTAAATGGAAAGGCTACCTTTGAGAGCTGTTCGACCTTTTTCGTTGTCTTGTTTATATCGGCTGTGGTTGTTTCTTTTTTTAAAACGACGCGCTCCTTTTGCAAGGAACACGCCAATTTCACCGATGAAGTTCAATGAGCAGTTATTGGATGCCTTGCATAATTGCATTAATAATGCCTTGCTGTGTTACGGTGTTGTTGGAACGATTGAACAGTGCAAATCCGTGCTGGCCATTGTAGCCGTTGTCCCAGTATACAGGAACCATTTTGTATGTCTTGGCGGTTGACGTAACGGCTTTGGCGAATGCTGCGCGGTACGCATTGTTTGTGGAATCATATGCGGTTTTGTCAATCGCGCCAAATTCGCCAATCACAGCAGGGTAGCCTTGAGTCACAAACTTATTATACACGGAATTGAACTGCGCGTTCAGGTAATCCTCCTGTCCCCAAGTAGACTTTTTGGAAGGATTCGTGGCAGAGGCTCCCCATTGCGTGATATTGCCGTTTTCCTCGCCTGCAAAATCCCAAGGGGAATAATAGTGCACCGAAATCATAATCCTTTTCTCCGAGATAGGGATTGTGGAGGATCTGTACGTGTCCGTTGGGAGGACGAAGCCATAATTGCCAACGGTATAGTCAATATTCGTATTCCAGCCTGGAATCAGCAACCATCTGGCACTGTTATTGCCCCCGGTCTTTCGGACTGTATCTACGAAAATTTGATTGTATGCATTAAGATTTGCGTAGTATGCAGAATTCGGATTCCCGTAAGTACCGTCAAACACTTCATTCATCGATTCGAAAATAAGCCGCTCGTCATAGTTGATAAACTTAGCAATTTGCTGCCAAACACGTTCATATTTCTCCTTGATGGCCGCCTGATTTCCGCTATTTACCAGTAACCATCCACCCTGGATAGAATTAAAGCCATCGCCATGAATATTAATAACAACATATAGACCTTCATTGTAGGCATAGTCAACGACCGTTTTCACTCGATCCAGCCATGCGGTATTAATCGTATAGTTGGGAGCGCTTCCAATATGGTTCAAGTAGGAGACGGGGATGCGAATCGTCTTGAAGCCTGCTGCCTTCACCTTTTTGATCAGCTCCGTTGTAATGACAGGATTGCCCCAAGCTGTCTCGCTTGGTGTACCGTTCACCGTCGCCTCAAGCTGATTGCCCAAGTTCCATCCTGCTCCCATCTCGGGAACGATTTGCGAAGCCTGTAATGACCTGAAATCGGATGTAATGGGTGTTGCTGCCGATACTTGAGCACTCCATCCCGTAAAAACCATTGTAGTCAGCAAAACAAAAGCTAAACTGCAAACGCCGTATTTCTTCATTTTTGCAAGCATGTCTAAACCTCCGCTAATGTTATTTGGTTGCGCAACAAGCAGAACAGATACCATAATTACTCATAGTCAACGATATAAAAATCCCCGTCCGTCCGTCCCTCCCTTCTTCATCAGTCCAGCTTGCGTTGTAATTAAGGATAGGCTCTTGCAGGCATGACCAACCAAAGGAAACAACTGTCTCCCTCCTCAATACGTAACATATTATTGGATAATAAGGATGTGTATTCCTATTTTTTATCTATATGGTTACAAGTACGTTGATCCGAAAACGAGTCTTTAAGCAAAGTGCTCATAAAAACAAAAAAAGCAGAAACCCCTGTGTGACAAGGCTTCCTGCTTTTTTGGATTTATTATTTTGATTATATCTAAATATACGTTCTCTGACTTGGGCACGGTCAAAAACATGAATACAGCAATAAGTCAGGCTGTTGTTTTCTTCAGATAATCCCATGAAACTGAGAATATTAATAAGCCTTTCGTTGTTGATATATTTAATTAACCTTATTCAAGAATGAAAAAATCGTCAAAAACTTCACCTTCCAATGTGAAAAGCAGCTTGTATAATCCAATCTTTTCAGCTTTATATACAATTGGAATATAGGATACTGCATAATCAAAGCCGTATGAAATCAGTTCGTTATCTTTTGTTTCATCCCACTTATCTAGGAATAGAGCTACACTTTCCATCTTAACAGTTAAAAATGCATGGTCGAATTCCTCGCCAAAAACTTCACTAAATTCATCTGGATCTTCTTCAATATAGTTGTTAAAACTCAACCAAAAGCTTGCAAGGCTTGTTTTTTCAATGTTATATTTTATCGCCCATTGTTTTAATTCGTTTATCATCATTTCTGCTCCACTTATTGAACATTGCTGACTTGTTTATCTTATTAGAAATTGTGAAAAATGGCTCTAGTATCTCATTGTTAAATTACTTAACAATGCTTCTCCATTTGAGCTGAACTGTTTATTTTTCTCCAAAAATTGTTCCACTTCGGATAAAGCTGCAGGTCTATAACCTGGGCCACCACAACCGCAAGAGTGATAAGTAAATCCATTACGATATAAAATCTCTACTTTCATCCATTGTTTAATATCATCTTTTTTAGGAGCCTGGAAGTCATGCCCCATATCCTTCATGATTTCGCTGCATTGCGGACATTTATATTCTCTATTCCCTATTTCGGCTTTGCTAAGTTCTTGATCGGATGTTTGCTTGAATACTTTTCTACAACTAAAACAAGCATAGATATCTTTATATGGTCCATACATGGCGTATCTGCACATAATAATTACCTTCCTTCAAAATTATAATTCCCTTAGTAATAATTCATCTATTAACTGTTTACTGTCCTTTATGATTAAAGTTTGATTGGGCCGATCAGGATTCCAGCCCGCTTTCAAACCGTAATCAATTAAAACAGATCTAATTAATGGCTTGTAAAGATTTATATAATAGCATTCTTTCCAATCAAAAATGATCTCAATGAATGAATTTCGATGTTTGCCAGAGTAAGCTCGAAACACGACATCATATGATCTTTCGTTTACCATACCTATGAACAAACGATGATGTACAATAATAGAGATTAATTTTTTTCTAAATACCTTCATGTTCAACTCCAGTTAAATATATATTTTGTCCCGTATCTACTAAACAAAATATCATTGAATTCCTGCAGTCCCAAAAGTATCATTAATGGCTTTCTCATATTTATCCCACTTGAAGTAATAAGGCCCTAGTTGAATACGTTGATTGTCCGGTTCTTTTCTGAAGTCTTCCCATATAACAATATCATCTTCCCTTTCGATTCTAACGGAGATAAAACCACATTCTTCATCTCCGCACCAAGGGCATACTAGTATAGGGTATCTTGAATACATATATTCGTGTTGTTTTTTCAGTAGAAAATAATCAATCATTTGCCTTTGATTCTCTTCGCTTCCCCAACCTAGAGATGGAACCATATCATTCTTTTTGAGCATCTGGTATAGCGATCTGCCATCAATAATGATATCAGCAAATTTGGTGTTTTTATTTCCATCCTGATCAGGATCATATTCATCAAAGCGACTTGATAGTTTCGTTTGTAGGTCATTAATTGTTTTCATTTTTTCTCCTTGCTACTTGCACAGATTTCACCTAACGTTGTTCGATCCATATCTTTAATTGTTGATTCCGATGCTCCAAAAACTTTTGCATATACTTCTTAAGTATCAGTCTTTCAACTGCTTTTCCAAGCATCCCAAATGGGGCTTCAAAATACAGCGTATCCGTCATTATAGTCTTATCACCTAGTTGTTTGAACTCGTGTACATGCCTTAAGCTTTTAAACGCTCCCTTTTGCATGTCATCGACAAATAAAACAGGTTCTTGATATTCGGTCATTTTCGAGGTCAGCCTTTGCCTTACTAAGAAATGAGTAGCTTCAAAAGTTACGGTTTGGCCTAATCCGATCGTCTCTGAGGCAGCTTCCATAATGGCTTTTTCTTTTGTGTGTTTCCAGACTGTTTTTGTGTGTACGTCTATATCTCTTGCTAAGTCAAAACAAACCTGAATAGGTGCAGAAATCTCAATCTGAGTTTTAACCGTAATCAATTGATTCGCCCCTTACTGTTTGTTCCCAACAGCAATCCATCTTCTATCTATATCTTCAAATACAAATTCCTTATTGCTATAGTCCGTCGTTGACAAAGATCGCACGATCGTAACTCCTAATTTTCTAAAATCTTTCTCCATTTCCTCTTGGTTATTTGTTATAAAATAAGCATCATATCCATAACCATGAATTTCTCGATTAGGTGCGATAGCTTCTTTAGTCGATTTTGTTAAAACGATCTCTATTTGATCCCTATATAAACAAATATGTGGTTCCTCTGAACCAAGATAACGAACGGCTCTGAATCCAAGCAATTCATAAAAGGCTGTTGTTTTGTTCATATCAGAGCTTGGAAAAATTTGAAGACAGTGCGTAAAGCCCTTAGTCGACATATATTTTCATCCTTTTCAATTAAGTTCTATTATAGCCGCAGGTTGATTAGCCAGCATATATTCTTTAATTTTATTTACACATTCAGTAATAGTATTGATATTCGTATTCACTTCAAAATCATAACGACTATTTTCATGTATAATTTATAATGTTTTCAGAGAATCTACACGAACTTCAACGAACCCAGAATCGTCCACACCCCCGAGAGGATGATGAGCCACAAGGTCAGCTTTTTAAACAGCTGGTCATCTAACTTTTTGATCGCTATAATGCCAATGAAAACACCGATTAACACGCTTGGAACAAATAGCGAGGTGTACATCATCACTTTTGGAGTCAGCAGGCCGCTATAAAAAAATGTACCTATTGTGATCATGTTTAAAATAACGCCGTAAACGGTTATGTTGGCTCTAAATTCATTTTTGCTGTATCCCTGATTGGACAAAAACAACGCAACCGGAGGCCCGCTGAGCGAGATGCTTCCATTTAATAAACCACTTGTCATGCCGATCGGTATAAAAGCAATTTTATCATTACGGACGGGGAAGGATTTCCCTGATAACAGTATGCCAGCAAAAGCAATAATTAATATTCCCGTAAAGCCTTTTAAAAGGTCTGCACTGAGATAAACGAGCAAGAAGGTTCCTAGCGGCGCAGCCAATAGGCTCGATAGAATTAATATCCATATTTTTCGAATGGCGATATGCCGCCAACTATTTAGGAGTACGATAATATTCGTGCATAGACTGAGGATGACAACGATCGGAACGACCTCTTGCAGCGGAATCATTTTCACCAAAAAAGGCATAGTCACTAACGCGAAACCGAAGCTGGTTAATCCTTGAACAAACCCCGCTATCAGCACAATAAATATGCCTATGATGAGAAAAACATTGATTTCAATGACCATAAAAGCTCCTTATGCTCCAAATATGGGCCATTAGTCGAAGCGCTGGGCTTCCTTCAAATGCCCCTTATCATATTTATGTTTCTTGTTTTTATATAAGATTGTACCGAACTGCTCTGTTGGCGGTATAACCCGAATGATTCGGTTCGCCTCGATTGATTTCGTTAATACAATTTGATAGTCTACCGGAAAACAGTACACCCCGTTTTGACTTTTTGTAATGCCATTTTTCAAAATATTTTTTGTGTTGTTAACTGGCGACCAGTGAACGACAAGCATTGGGCCAGCTCCCTTCCATTTCATAATCATTCTCGTAAATCCACGATCCATGAAAATTCTTTGGCTATCGCATATACGATTTCTTCAATTTCGTCTTCCATTTGCCCGGTACTGGCTTGGGGGATATCTATCTCAATTAAATTTATTTCCTTAACATCATCTAAAGTATCAAAAGCATAGTTTCCATTCTGATTGGCAGAAATACCTTTTGCAGTAACTAACTCTCCGCAAATCATTTTAGAAAATTTTAATCGACTGGTTCGTTCAAAATGTAATGTCTCAACAAAAAAAGCTTCAATAACTTCTGTTCTAATCTTTTTACTATAATGCTGATCCGAATATACACTTACATAGTCATACATATAATCACCCTGTTATCGTTTTATCAAATTTGTGCATGAATACTCTTCCAATCGTCTAAACCTGACTTGCATAAGATGATATCCATTCTATATCTCCTCCCTATACGTTTTCTGAACGGTACGCGGCCGAAGTACGAATATATGGTTATGAGAGAATACTCGCTTATTCAAATTGCTTTCCAAACTTATGTTTTAAATAATATTTCAATCCTGCTCGATCGACATCTGAAAATTTGCGCGGGTCATTTTTCATTAATAAATAAAGATCTTCAATAGCTTCCCATCGAATATGTAAGGTTTCATCTCCAACAGATAATAATTGACCCTCCGCTCTACAAATAAAGTACATTCCTATTGAATCCACGGGTCCCTTAATGGTCTGATACACACAATAAGGCTCTAAGCATTCCACTTCAAAATCAGAATTAATGCCAACCGTGTCAATACGCTTTTCACTGCCTTCTACTTCTGTAACAGTCAAACCTGTTTCTTCCAGCACCTCTCGTTTTAATCCAGTTAATATAGATTCATAGGGTTCCAATCTTCCACCAGGCAGCTCTATGGCTTCTTCATTTTTCTTATTGCGAACCTGGACAATAATTTCTGTACCCTTATTTCGATTCCTCTCAATAAATGCTCTCGTATTTACATAGAACATATGAGGGTCACCTCCTATTAAGTTTATATATATTTTCACGCCTGTCAGAATACCAGCTCGCAATCATGATTCTCCCACACATCAAAGCCATCCCGGCACGCGGTGCTCGGTCACACGTCGGCGGTCAAGTCTGTCCGCAACCGGAGTTACATTATAGGCTATGCCTAAGATCTTCACATAAAAATGATTCCAATATACATGCCAATCACCGGGATTTTTTAATGAAACGAGTTCTAGAGTCTTTAAAAGTATCCTCCTTTAATTTCATTACCTGTTTTCGGATAAATTTCAATAAATAAATGCTTCCACTCAATCATGAAATCACTTTCAAAAGTCCTATTATAGAAATCAATATGCTCATTCCAAAAATCAATAGATTTACAATAGTACTCTCCAAGGATGAATGACGGATAGTTATGAATTGAATCAACTTCCTTCGGGTTATTATATAGTTGCAGCCATCTTTAAATTAGCGTCTATCATCTAAACCTGACTTGCATATGATGATATCCTGCTCGTTGCATTGCCAACGGTGAAGAGCCTATTTTTTTCTAATTCGTGAAACACCATATATAACAGCAAAAATTACGAAGCCTACAAATACGAATAGATTAGTTATTGGCTCATTAATTTTAGGAATTGAATCTTGAAAAGTCTTTAAAAAAATGAATACTCCTACCGTTAAAATAATTACGATAATAGATATTGGCTTCATTATTTCCCCTCCCTAATTACCAACATCCGATGTAGGTTGCATTCAATAAGAGTGCCTGCTTATAGCTACGATTCCGCGTGAAGTAGTGGCAGCGCTACTCTTACATTACTTAAACTCTTTCTTCCGATGAATGTGGACTGACACAAAGTAGGATATGACAAACAGGATTGTTGCCATACACGAAGAGATCATACCAACCAGCGGGTGACGAAGCTGCATGCCTCCTGTAACAGGGGCCAGTAACGCGGCAAGTACCAGCATCATCCCTATCGCAGCAAAGCCCGAGAAAAATACGACAAGTTCATTTTTTTCCGTGCCAATCTTCAACATGATCGGATACATCAAAGACACTAATGTGATCGACAACGTCAACCCGAATCCATAACTATAAATCACAATCTTCGGATCGAGTTCAAAACCTGCAACATACACAAAACCAAGCGTGAGCAAGCTCATCATCACACCAAGGAGGATTAGTAAGGTAAATGACACATACTTCGCCCCAATAATCGTACGACGCCTGATTGGCAGCGTCAGTTCAAACTTGTTCCATTTAGAAGTTTCATCCACTCGCAGCGAGGCACCGGTATTGACAACAAACAGGAATATTTGTATGGACAAAATCATGGGAATCGCAGCCGACTCCTTAAGAACCAAAGGAACCAATGATAAAAATCCAGCCATTATTAAGGAAAGTCGGATATTGCTTGCCATGGAATAAAAATTGTTGCGGAGTAGTCCCCTCATTTATTGATCCCCCTTAACTAATAACAACATAATTTCATCAATGGTTATATCATCAATGATGATTTCACGATGCTTTTTGGCAAACTTAGCTTTGTCAGAGATCAACATTTCGATCTGCAGTCCTCTTTTCCTGTATGCGAGATACTCCAACTTGTCAACAATCTGAAACTGCTCCGATTTGCAACGAGCAATCCCGTAATTGTATAAAAGCGTATCTTTTTTCTCTGTTAAAATGATTCTTCCATTGTGAATAAATGTGATATAATCTGCAATTTTTTCCAAGTCGCTGGTGATGTGGGAAGACATGAGAATAGAATGTTCTTCATCTTCCACAAACTCTAAAAATAAATCCAGCATCTCTTCTCTGACAACAGGGTCAAGTCCGGAAGTCGCCTCGTCCAACAGCAACAGTTTTGCTCCATGCGACATAGCCACTGCCGTGGCCAACTTCATCGTCATGCCACGTGACAAGTCTTTTACTTTGATGTGAGCAGGCACCTGAAGTCTGCGAATTAGATTCTGAAAGAGATCATCGTCCCATTTTTGATAAATATCTTTGAATACTGCAGCTAATTTATCGGCAGTGAGATCCCCCGGGAAATTAATGGCATCAAAAACAACCCCGATATGATTGCGGATGTCCGGTTGTTCATCTGTCATCTCCTCCCCAAAAATTTCGATCTTCCCGCTGTCTCTCCTGATTGTATTCAGAATTGAACTAAACGTCGTTGTCTTACCTGCTCCATTCTCACCCACAAACCCCATGATACTTCCTTGAGGAACAGAAAAAGAAACATTATCCAAATGAAAATGAGATCCGGCATAGGCCGTCGATAGATTTTTAACTTCCAAACAATAATTCATCGACTAGTCCCCCTTGTAGAACATGCTTAAAAGCTCCGTAAGCTTTTCTAATTTTATTCCGCTTGTTCGTGCGGTTTCCGCAGCCAGCATTAAATACTCTTCTATTTTTTTCTGCTGTTCTTCTTGTATAAAATCCCTGTTCTGTGCAGATATAAAACTGCCTCGTCCAACTGTCGTTTCAATAAACCCATCTCGTTGCAAATCTTCATATGCCTTTTGCACTGTAATTACACTTACATGAATCGTCTTGGCGAGCGAGCGCATAGACGGAATCGGATCGCCTGTTTTTAATTCTCCTTGCATCACCATCGCTTTGATTTGTGTTGTGATTTGTTCATAGATAGGCTTACTCGAGTTGCTGCTGATAATAATTTCCAATAAAGCTCACTTCCCAACAATGTACTTATCGTTGCAGTACATTATATATCACTACAGCACAGTTTTCAATAGAACATCCTGGTGAGCTTCCTGTGCACCATGTCCCTCATTTTTATTACATTGAAATTTAAGTGAAATCATAGCGTAATTGGACGACCGACCGGTCGGATTTCGAGGAGGGTAAGATGAACAAAATGCGTTCATTTCGCGGAGAGACAAAACAATTGATTATGGAGAAGGCTGGAATAAGTATTGTTCTTTCATGTTATTGAGGGGGATGCTAAACAATGGCAGGAGAAGTGGGAAGAAGATATTAGGACAGAACAGTCAAATAAAGAACGCTTGTATATGTTGGCAGAGCAGCTTGCAAGAGACTTCCAAAGTCCCTTATCCGCGGCATTGGAAGAATTCACAAGAAGTCAAGTGATCCTCCCAAATTATGCTGTGGATGTTATGCTTTCATAAAATTATATATACATTTAAATCGTTCTACCCCAGGGTACTTCTCACTGCTGATGTCGAAAGTCTCTTTATTTCACCCAACAATTTGCTGCCAAGCCCTTTATTTCTGTGATTGGGATGTACGGCTATATGTTTTAACTCTGTTTCCAATGTATGATGGATCAAACCGATAATTCCTGTCAGTTCATTTTCAAAATAAACGCCATATAAATCTCGATTTTTTAGCGTTTTATAGTTTTTGCATTCATGAATAATTCGCTCCGGTTTCGGACTCATACAGTAAGAAAGGAATTGATATACCTCTTGATCTGAGATTTCCTTGATTCTCTGTATCTGCATCATGTAATCATTCCTTCTTGTAGCTATAATGTGTTTTAAAAAATTGATTTTCATTGCTTTCCAATGAAATTTTTGTAATGACGAACCTGAGAAGCTCAAGTGATCAACTCAAACGGGTAGCCAGACTTAGACTCGCAGCGTTTATCTAATTGATTACACTTCCGTTCCTAGAACTTCTTCCAGATCAAGGGAGATTACCCGTAACGTGAATTCAATGTTAGATGACATACTACTCTTCTATGTAGTACTAACACTAATTCTTATTTTCTTTCCATATATGACTTTAGAAATTTCATTTTGTATGTTGAGTAATCCTTCATTCACCCAAAGCCTACTAGTCGCCACTCCCCCTCCCATACCGCCAGAAACTATATCTCCGTTATTAAAGAACTCAAAATAGATACCTCTTCCATATTCATCTTTCCAATATAAATTATCTATATCTTCTAAAAGCTTACTAAGTGTTTGCCAGTTGCATCTTATTATTTTCACAGGGCATACTACATATATTTCGCCCCCATAATCACCCTCCATTATTAGATATGCATTTTCATAGTTCTTAGCCTCTTCTAGAGATTCAATAGAATGATGAGATATTCCATGTGCTTCGCTTAATATATGCCGAAGGGGACTATGATGATCTGGAATTTTATTTTCTTCATTAGACATTGATTGTCAGCCCTTCTGTTTTTAAAATGTTATATGTTCCTTTACTTAACGCTCTTGTATTCACAAACCCGAGAGTCTTACATGTAGAGAACAGATCGCAGCTCATAGTTATTGTCCAGTTGAATCCGCTTCCTGCTCCTCGATTTCGACCATACCAAGAGCCACATGACCCGCAACTAGAATACGATGTTAGATGACGTTTGCACCCTAAGAGTTACATGCAACATTAGTCTATCTTATTCAATTCCATTCCTTTAAGCCTTTTTTCTACTCTTATAAACATTAAAACGAAAAATAAAATCATTAATCCTATTAATATCATCGTTATGGATATCCCTTTAAACAATAGACTTATTACACATCCAAGTATCAAAAATATGATCCCATACTGCTTCATTATTTCCGCACTATATTTGTTTGCTTCTTTCCATAGATCAATATTTTTCAATGATCTTGATGTTCTATAACCATATGTTACATTGATTTCTTTTGGAGGATATTTCTTTAGTAAGAATCCGCTTAAATAAAAGACTAGAGCAATCACGACGCTTAATATAACATTACCGTTTTGGCTTTTATCCATTTAATTCTCCTTTAATTTTTTGAGGCTTTGGAATTTCCACTCCACTCTTCCCCAATCATTCCGTAAGTTACTCGATCTAAATATTTGCCGTTTAGAAATTCGAAGCATCGAACGGTTCCCTCTTCCTTAAACCCTAGGCGCTCTGGAACAGCTCTACTTCTACTATTGCTGGTAGCCGTGCATATTTCAACTTTGTTTAATTTAAGCTCTTCAAAAGCATATTTCATAAATAATGAACACGCCTTAGTAACTAAACCAAATCCTTCAAAATCTTTAGATAACCAATATCCGATTTCCGTCTTCTTGCTATGCCAATCAAAATATAAATAGCCAATTGATCCTGCAATTCTTCCTTTATGCCAAATCCCAATCCAGTATCCATTATTAGCTGCAAATGAACTTAATGTTCGTTCAATAAATTTCCTTGTATCGTTTATTTCGTGTGTATGATTAGGAAAATCAAGCCATTCTCTAATGCTGTCTCGACTATTATCCATTAACTCAAATAATTCTTCCACATGTCTATTTTCTAAAAATGAAATGTAGGAATCCTGATCTATGATTGATTTGAACATATTTTGCCCCCTGAAAAACTGAATTTATGGATTGATACTATGTATGAATATGCTGCCATTTGATGTATTTCTTTGTATGGTTGGGTAGTCTGAATTTAATACTCGCCATTATATTCAATAAAACTTGTTCGTCTAAATCGTGCTACATGGCTTGGAATATAACTATTCCTTTTAAACAAAGATACCCATACCCAGGGTCTACTATAACTAAGTTGATAATCTCTTCTTCCTCTTGTTCTCTTGAACTATCATAAAATCTTAATAAAATGTCATTCTCTTTATAAAAAACATCAACATCACATGAAAAGTTCTCAAATACAAATTTCATTTTTCACTTTCCTTTCATATAACGTTCTCCATCTAAGACATGACCCGGCCTTAGATAACTCTTATCTTAGGTCGGGTCGCATGATGTCTGAAACCTATAAGCTTCTTAAATAATCCGTAGTTCCTGTTAATTCTGACCATCTAGCTGAGAGAAATTTCGCATAGTTCAAAGGACTGATTCCATAACTCCCTAGCGAATGACCATCGTTTATTTCTACCAGCTTCATATTTCCTTCTTGATCAATGCCAAAATCCATACCATATGCAGTTGGCGCATCAATAAAATCCCTAACCGCACTTTTTATAATATTTAAATCCAATTTCGAATCCCAAGCACCTTTATAATATCTGATATCAAGTATTTGTCCGTATCGTATAAAACAACGCCATTCCGTTGTAAAATCAACAACTTCTGAACACCAAATATTCGTATCCTCATTTTCTGCAATTAAACCTATAAAATCTTTATATTCCTTCACAACCGTTCCAGCAAACTTTTTTGTTATGTCTTTTGGCTTTATAAAAACGTTCCAGTTCTGTTTATTTTCAAAAAGCTCTTGGGTAGTTGTCGTCCATATTTTTCTGCCAAAATAATTAGATAAGGAAGTTGGATAATCGATTTCTCCTTGATTCCTTTCTACACCTAAAATTTCAAGACGCTTTCTCACGTTACCAATTCCGCCAACTACTAAATCTTCGGGATTTTTTTCTTTGATTTCTGCTATATCATTAAACTTAATGGTCTCCCACCCTAACGACGTGAAACCATCGTTAGCAATAAAAGCATTCACATTGTAGAACTCTCCATTTTTATCTGTCTGTATATATGCTTTCATCCAGTATACCTCTCCTTCTCTATTAGCTAACAAAATCTTGTATCTTTCTACCATTCTCTAATCGATCTTTAAATTTACCTTTAGTGTATTCACTAATGACCTTATTCCAAAACATCTGTGCCGGTTTGTTACTTTCTAATTGATAAACTTCCCAATCCCCCTTATGTAAATTAAATATTTCTTTGGCTACGGCCTTACCAATTCCTTCTCCTCTATATTTTAATGGAAATCGATTATTCGCCTCAGCTGTTATAAGGTTTCCATCTTTAACAATTCTGGATTTAATAACTTCTTTGCAATAGGGTTCTAATAATTCATAAGCATTAGGATGGGTTGTTGCTTTCTTATTCTTTAATAAACCTGCAACACCCAGTAATAGTGAGCCTGTACAAACAGACACGATGTAATTAACTTTCTCGGCTTGTCGCAACCACGAAATAAATTCATCATCAGATCTAAGCTTCTTTATCCCGATTCATCGGAAATCTCTTCTGTTAGTCCACAAATATCCCATGTTATATCTTTTGTTTCTTCAAACATTTTCAAGCGATTGATAACATCATAGAATTAAAATCTAAAAACGTGATCCCGTTAAAGAGAATAAAACCAATCTTCATATGCCCCCAATGTTTGTTATGCTCTTACAGGCATTTCATCTTACGTTCTGGTATTCACGACTTCGAAAGACTTAAGGGACTGTTCGGATCGGCAAAGCCCTCAACCATATCGGTCCGCGAAGCGAGGTTAGTCTTGCAGAGGTGTCCGACTTTTTCTGCTTCCCTGTTTCTCTACTTCTCCCGGACCAATGGTGTATGCCCGCAGTGTGAATATGCTTTTATCTGATGGGCTTTCTTCTTGATATACATACATTTTTATAGTTTGACTTGAAGCCTTCCTAGTCTTGTTAATCTTGATTTTATTGCCCCTTCAGTTCTCTCATTTATTATTGATAAGTTTTTTATTGATTCTCCTTGATCAAAATCTCTTACTAGTTTTTCATCCTCTTCTTCACTCCATGACTTCCCTGATTTTGAAGGTACAATTAATTCTTTATTCTCGCGCTTCTCTAGTAATTCAATTCCTTTTAATGCAGTATATAACGCTCTTATTACTTCCGGTTGTTGATAAGGACTGTCATTGTGATAGATTTCACCTGTGATCGGGTCAATACCATCGGAAAGCAAAGTAATAATTTCTTTTGCTCTGGCTGCATTCATTAATATCATTCCTTTAGTTTTTTCTTTTAATCCCCAAAAAATCCATGTCTGATAACGGTACTGTATTCACGAATCAGAGAGCCCTAAGCGACGACGTAGGAATGTAATGTTATCTTAGGGATTGGCATACCCTGAGAAACTCACAAATATTATTCCGATTCTAATATGTTTTTTATAAAATCAGTTTTTGCCTCTGTATAAGCTTCTCTGTCTTCTCTGTTTTCTTCCGCTAACTTTCTTTTTAGTTCGGCATATTGCTCAGCCAAATTAGGCTGTTCACGAAGTTTATTTCTGAATTTAATTTGTTTTTCCCAACGTTCTTCATCCTCTAACATCAGATGAAGATGACAATCTCTTCTATCATTTTTAACTTTGACAAAAAATCTTCTCCACTCATGCCCGTCCAGTTCCAGTGGAACATAATTCCAATTATCAGTTTTCAAACTTTCAATAATCTCTTCTAAATCATTATAGGTCTTGATTTTTGCCATCATATCAATAATTGGTTTGGCTGGAAGATTGGGAATTGACGTACTACCAATATGTTCTATATCCCTCACCCCGAAAGGATAAAGATTTTCTCTTAAACGATCAACTTCTTGTGTCCCCTTCACTAACCAAGTGGAATCAGGAATCTTAATCTCAACTGGTTCTGTGGCCCAAACTGGCCAGTTATTCACTTTAACAGAAGATTGGATTTGAGCTATGTGATGATGGTTATGCCATACAAATCTTTGAAGTGCTATATCCAATGTTATTTCTCCTAAAACTTGAGTTTTCAAAATTCGCCTGAAATCTTCCGTTTTTAAATGGTTAAGCAAGACCAGAAATCGTCTATGAAGTATTTCAATTAGTAATATAGAGTCTTCAATAGGTATATTTTTATAGTCGCTTAATTGTGCCCATAAATCTTCCCGATAAGAGTTTCCCATCGGTTCATCTTCAGTTAGCGCCCTCTTAAATCTTAAGTAAGCATTCATATCATTATCAGCAAGGTGATGAACGATTTGCTTTATTGTCCAGCCATCTTTGCGGTATGGAATGTTAATTTGAGCAGGCTCCAAATCATTCAAAATAGTCCTTAATGTCTTTGTAATTTCTGGTATTTGATTGATGAAGAAAACACGTTCTTCATTTGTTGGATTGATTACTGGTTTAAACTGACCTATAGGAAACCGAATATGATCCACTTCTCGATCAACTCCCCTTAAAAAATTTGCAGTAATTATGCTTATAGTTCTGGTATTTGTATACGATGTTATCTGATGTTTCTACCTTCTTGAGATTGCTGTTTGAACTTACATACCCGATTCTTCAAGCATCTTCTGATAGATCTGATAGTTTTCTTCATCAAAACAAACGAATTGTATTCTATCTATAGCTGAATGCAGTTCAATATAATTTTTGACTGACTTCAGCGCGATTTGAGCTGCAGCATTTTTGGGAAATCGATATATCCCTGTACTTATGTTAGGAAAAGCTATGCTTCTTATATTATGCTTACATGCAAGTTCTAAGCTATTTATGTAGCAGCTTTGCAGTTTTTCTTCCTCATTATTTTTTCCGTCATTCCATACCGGCCCTACAGTATGTATGACATATTTCGCACTCAACTTACCAGCAGTCGTTATAACTGCTTCTCCTACAGCACAACCACCTTGTCTGGCTCTTATTTGTTTGCATTGTTCAAGTATTTCACTTCCACCGGCACGGTGAATGGCACCATCTACGCCCCCACCGCCAAGCAAACTAGTGTTTGCAGCATTGACAATACAATCTACTTCAGATTTTGTAATGTCCCCATTCATCAATTCGATGGTTATCGAATTAAATTCTTTCCTCATTTTTTTTCAACCTGCCTTTCGTACCTTTCAGATAACATTCCTGTATTTTGGGCGCTATACCACCTTAAGCTCGATGGGCGGCCGTGGATACGATTAACTACTCACAACCGTTCTTGAGATCGTACTATTTGCTCTATTAATTCCTCCTGTCCTATTAATAATTTATTCGAGGTTTCTTTATAATCATGGATTGATGTAGCATATTCTTTGGGATCTGATGGACAGACGCTCCATCCCTCCCTTAAAGAATAACCATAAGAAATTTCTATTTGCTGATTACTAACTCTTCTGATTCTAAAACATCCTGTATATTGATCTGAGAAATCAATTGGTAAGTAGCGTTCTTCTTTACTACCGAGGTTAATTATGTTTTCAATCCAGTATGATAATAGACTTTTTAACGATGCAGCTATCTTACAAAAGCCATCCCTTTCAGGTTGTATCGTATCCTCTATCTCAAAATAATAGGTATCAGCAATGACTAATAAGTCCATTTCTTTAAAGCTTACGATTAAATCTTCATGAGCTGTACCATTCTCTTTAATCAAAACCTCCATTGAGTTCCTCCTAAATAAGACTTCTTGTTCTTTCATCTAACGCTTTCGTATTCACGATATCCCATCGACTTAATAGAGTAAAAACAACGGACATATGCCTGCCGCGCTAATATGGTGTTCAGTGAAGTCATCTCTCTTTTCCGATTAAACTCACATACTCACGTTCAATTATCATGACTCCATTATTTATAAGTTTCACACAGTTTACATTATCCAAGGAACCCTCAATTTGTATGAAAGATTCACTATCTACTATGCAAAATGGATCTATAGATGGTTGTTCACCACTCACAATTTCCCTTGAATTAATCGGAGCGCCAAATTCCCTATAGGTCTGAATATTATTTAAATCATGTTGGTTCCATAAATCAATTGAAAGATTAATAAGAGGAGAAAGCTGCTGGCCACTAAATATCCATGTACCATCTCCAATGACTATCTCATCTTCAGGTATTATCATATGTAGTATAATTTCATTAGGTTGATACATCCAAAACAATCTAATATGACTAAACTGCTCAGAGTCTAACAATAATTGTTTATAACCATGTTTAACATGCTGATCATAAGCCAATTTGAATTTCTTAGATAATAAGTTCGTATTCCAAGAAATTATTTCATCATGTGTATTGTTTTCTGACTCCCAATAGCCCGATTTAAAAGGGAAGTAATTATAAAATGAATTATAAACTTCTTCTACAAAATCAATTGAAAAAGATGAATAAGGAAAAGAATAATACACCGAAAAATATGCAGGCACAAAGTCACTTCCTAGGTGATAGATTTATATATAATTTTCTTTTATTCATGAACTTGATAACATGAAGTGAACATAGGAATCAAGCTTATTGTTTCCCGAATTATCTAATCGCAATTCAGCTTCATCGAATACCTCCAATACTCATGAATTTTAATCAATTGCGATTACGTTCTTGTTATTTACGAAAATTAATTAATACTCCATTCACTAATCCTGTTATATGAATACTTTAAAGAACGCTCATATTGAACTTGGCCATAATAAACTCTTACTTCCAGTTTTTCTGAAATTATTGTTCCTATTTCATCAATTGATTTATTTGTATTCTTTATTGCAAGGATCACCGGACATTCATATTCTCCTTGTTCCCAATTATGTTCTCTTGCAATATTAAAATAATATTTCGTATTTTGATCCGTTTGGGATTCACACCACTCCCATGTATCTTCATAATCCCGGTAATATTCAGGTAACTCTAGAGCAGTTTGAAGTAACTCCGTTATATCATTTAATTCCTTTTTAATAAAAAACCAAAATTGATTTTCTCTCATATTTTAATCACCTATTTCATTCATTGTCATTTTTGTGTTTATACCATTCCATAATCCTATTAAGAGTTTCATCAACTTTCTTCTGAAATCTCTCAACATATTCATCTTTTATTTCATTGGGATCAGACCCATACCATTCATAGCAATTAATTAATAGAGGTCGGATTTCATTCAATTTATTTCCACAAAGTAAATTTTGCAATTCACTTGTTAAATTATCATGTTCATCTTCAGGGGCCCCACCCTTAATAAGTCCCAAGGGATCGTAGCTGTTTATTATTTCTCGTAACTCTAAAAAATCAATTAGGTGTTCTTTTGGTTTATTCTTCTTTGGATTCTTATTCATTTTTTAATCACCTGGGCAATAAGTCATATATGAAATTTCGTCCTTACGACTTGGAATAATATTACTATAAAATCACACAAAAGGGGAGAATACAGGAACTTTCATTCCCATATCCTCCCCACAAGAGGCCTTGCTATTATTCGGCACCAGCAGCGTTCAATCCCTCTATCAGGATGAACAAAGCAAGCGCCTGTCCATAGCCCATCGGGCTAAGTGGAATGTCCTTATAGAACTGGGCATTCGTGCCGACAGGAGTTCCGTAGGACACCTGCTGTACAATTCCTTTTTCATCAATGTGCCGCAATACAGCTTCAAGTGCCTTCAAGCCTGTCTGACGATAGGCCTCATCCACGTAGCCATACCGGATTCCCTTGAGAATGCCGTAGCCAAACGCTGCTGTAGCCGAGGCTTCTTTGTAAGAGTCCGGATCATCCAGTACAGTGTGCCACATGCCATCCGCTTCCTGAAGCTTGCTCAGTGCTCTGATTTGAGCGGTCGCCGTATCCAGCAAATAGGCTTTCAGCCCTTCTTCTAGCGGCACAATATTAAGGAAATCAATAACTCCCGCCGTGTACCACGCATTGCCTCTGCCCCAATGGACAGCACCATAATTATGATTTTCGTTAAAATCCCAACCGTGATAGAATAATCCGGTTTTCTTATTATACAAATATTTGATATGCACAAGGAACTGTCGCTTGGCTTCTTCCACAAACTCAGGTTTGTTAAAGTAAACCCCTGCCTTCGCCAAAAATAGAACCGTCATGAAAAGGGTATCTATTAAAATTTGGCCATCATTGGCATCTCCAGTTATCATATGCTGAAATGCACCATCTCCCGTGCGAAGCAGCCCCTTCATAATCCAGCCGCTCCATTCCTCACAAACACGTTCATATTCCTTGTTCCCGGTAATCTCACAGAGCGAAATCAGCGTAAGGAGCGGGGCGCATGTATTCACATTTTTTTCCGGCAATCCTTCCATCAGCCTGGCATTGTACCATGACTCCAGAAATTCCAGCACCTTGGCATCCTTCGTTGCCTCATAAAGCTGAAGCAAGCCATATAGACCGACACCTTGCGGCCATTCCCATAAATGAATATCAATTAGTCCGATCGGAAATTGCTCATCCATTGCTGTATTTTCCATGGACTCCATCGCATGGGATACCTTGCTTATTTTCTCCAGCAGCATCGTTCTGTTCAGCATGTTCGTATTCGCTCCTTTGCTTTGTTGCCCCAGGCTCAGTTCCCCATGTCCAGCAGCTGCAATTGTCCTCTCACGCCATAACCGCCGTGTATGATTTCCTCTCCTTCTATAAGGAAAGGTTTATCCATCCCCCATTGCATTTGACCATATATCGGGTCTGCTAGGGTAAGCGATAAGGTTGGACTGTCGAATTGCGGGCTTGCAGCTAACATTTGGTTTTTGAAATGGCTGAAGCTTCCGAACTGCTGCTCGCTGCCTGCCCTTATAATCCAGGCGTTGCGCAAGCCGTGCGAAATGAGCTCACGCTCTTTCGTCACCCCAGCTGTCTCCATAGCTGCCCCATTGGCCGCATAGATGGCTGCATATCCTTTATCCAGACGGGCAAAATGCCAGTTCCCCTCCCTTGTCCATTCCGTAAAGGAATAGGAAGGAAAATAAGCATGTGTCCAATCTGAGCTTTGATTAGTCGGAATGTCAAAAATCATGAGCGCTATGCTCTCATGCTGAACGACGTCGGGCAATATTCCATTGCCTGCCCAAAAACAAGGCCTGCCGTCTCCATGCTTATAGATTTCTGCCGGATGATTCACCCAAATTTGCGCCTCAGGAGACAATGATAAATGATTGACATGCTCCTGATAGCCTTGTTTGCCTGGACGAAACCGAATAATGGAAGATAAAGTGTACTCCGCAGTGCGATAGTGATAGAGCTGGGCATAACCGCCCTTGCCCTGCTGATTGGTGAACACTAATTGCTGATTTTCCCCGAGCAGCAGATGCTCCTGGTACGCTGCCGGTGGCATATAATCCGATAAACACAAGGCGACATTGCTAATTGAATAATTGTTTACATTGCCGACTCCATATCCAATCCAGCACATGGAGGTCGTTCCCGCTGCATAATGGCCCAACAATTCCTTCTCATAGCTGCGGCCGAAGGTTGTCGTCATCACTCCTCGATGCATTTGGACGGTAATATAATAGAATAAGAGGTCCATTGCCTGTTTCGCTTGTTCCCGGAGCCGGTCACTATGGGCAAATTCATAAATATGCAGCAGCCCTACCGCATCAATAGGAATATAGGCGCTGGAATTCCATTCTGCCAGTCCTTCGTCAAAAAAGCGCTCGAACCATAACGAAAGCCTCTGCTCTGCTTTTTGGCGGTGTACTGCACCGGATTCCCCGCTGTTGCCAAACGTTTCTTCCTCGAACAGCTGGCCCGCCAGCAGCTCATTGGTATGAAACAATAGGGCATGGTTTTCACTGAAAAACCACATCACATCATCGCCCGGCTCATCAATCCAATAGCGATAACCCAGAATGCTTGCTTTTACCCGATCCCAGAACGATTCGGTAAACAAACCGCTATTTCGCTCATCTCTCCAGAGGCGGAATAGCCCGACCAGGTAGAAGTCACTGCAATCTTTCCGCTGTTCTATCCCTTCCACCCCATCCAGCAAAATCTTCTCTGCTGTCTGGAGATCGCCTCCTGTTTTCAGCATGGCGATGGCCTTATGTATATTAGGACTCCCCTTCTCGGCCATACAGCGCAGAGCGAGAGATTTTCGAGCTTCTATATCCGCAGCCTTCTGAGCAGCCTCGTCATAGGCAGTATCATAGGATTGACAACCAAATTTCTTCGTCAGTACAACGTTTGAAACGGAAATGGTTAATGTGAAATAAACGTAATGATGGCCGATTTCATTCGTATGTGCCAAGGTCAGATCAGCTGCACCTTCAGCAATGCGTATCGTTTTATTTTCCGTCCCATCAAAAAAATTGCCATACAGTATATCTGCCTCTGTAACGATGTCAGGAAAGGGGAGCGGGAGCCGCAGCTTGATCTCCTCCCCTTTAAAAATATCCGAAGGAAAATAAGCCTGTTCAAGAGCTTGCTCTGCCGATTGCACGAGCTGCACCAGACCGGGAGCGATAGGCAAGGAAATAGCCAATTCCTCGCCGCCTTGATATTCCACTGCGAAAGCATACATCGTATCCCGTTCGGCAAGATCCTCCCAGCAGGCATAAATTTCATTGATTCCGGCCACAAGCTCTGCTTCAATGACGATTTCCTGCTCCTTGTTCCGGGTGAGCGGGGCAAAGTCTGCCACCAGCTGTCCATTAATCCACAGCGCCAAGCTGCCGTAGGTTCTCACCCGTAAAGAGGCAGTATGGCTAGCAGGCGATACAAGCCGTGTCGCCGCATAGCTGCGAAGATGGGTCGGTACGAACCAAAACCCTGATTTTTCCACCCTCGGATTATTCCAAGGCGAATACAGCTCCCAAGATCTCTCACCCTCTATTCCCTGCAGTCTGTCTCCTGGCGTTGGAAACTTACTCCATTGATCGAAGAAGCGACCCGGGGGCTGCATTCTCCGATTGTCTACAAATTCCTTGCGGCAAGGATTTTCATGAATGGCAAAACCCTCTATGAGCCAATCATTAATATCCCCCTCCATCGTTGTTGGAACAAATTTAACAGGCTTCGTGTAAATGCCGCTAATCAACCAATGATTAATCATTTGATTTTGCCCTAATTTCATGGGCTTATAATACAAGGCGTCAATTCCGCCACTTATGGTGTCAGACATTCTAATCATCCTTTCATACCTGAAGTAATCATGCCGCTAACAAAATAGCGCTGGAAAACGATAAAAACGACAAGCACCGGAATCATTGTGATGACGGACATGGCAAGCAAGCTTCCCCAATCCACGCTGTATTCTCCAATAAAATTAGACAGTGCCAGCTGGATCGTGTATTTAGCTGGATCACTAATTGCAATGAGCGGCCATAAGAAATCATCCCATCTCCACATAAAGGAGAAGATCGCCAGCACGGCAAGAATAGGCTTAGCCATGGGAAGAATAATGCTCCAGTAAATTTTCCACTCTCCTGCTCCATCCATCCGTGCAGCTTCCAGCAGCTCATCCGGTACCGTCAGCAAATACTGCCGCATCAGGAACACCCCTGTCGGGGTGGCCGCAGGCGGGATAATAATCGCAAGCATGCTATTATACATGCCAAGTGCGCTCAGCACCTTGAATATCGGAATCATAATGACCTCGATTGGAATCATCAGGGTGGAGATAAAACCGATCAAAATGATAGAGCTCCCGCGAAAGCGGTACTTGGCCAATGCAAAGCCTGCCATGGAATTGATCAGCAGCAGGAGCAGCGTTGAAGTGAGCGTCACGATCGTACTATTTTTGAAATACAAGCCAAAATCGCCTTTGCTGAACGCCTCCTTGAAATGCTCGAAGGTTACAGGCTGCGGCCATAGTTTTGGAGGATAACTGTACAAATCGCTATTCGTTTTTAGAGCGGAAATGACGACCCATAATACCGGGAGCAGCCAAAATAAAGCTGCTACACTTAACAGACTGTAGATGGCGATTTTGGTTAGAGGCCTAAGCTCCATTAGACAGCACCCCCTTTGGAAATACGGAATTGCAGGGCAGAAAACCCGCCGATAATGACAAATAACATTACGGACATCGCACTGGCCAGGCCAAGCTCCTGCTTGGTAAAGCCGGTCTCATAAATATATTGGACAATATAGGTCGTTTCTTTGCCTGGCCCGCCGCCTGTAAGCGCAAACATAAGCGGGAACGCTTTGAACGCATCAATCAGAGACAGCATGAATACGAGCAAACTGGTTGGCTTCAAGAGCGGGAGTGTAATATGGCGGAACACCTTTAGTCCCGTTGCCCCGTCCAATCGAGCAGCCTCATAATAATCCGTAGGTATCGCCTGCAAGCCCGCTATGAAAATGACCATGAAAAAGCCGGCCCGTGACCATACCGTCGCGATAATAACAGCCGCATTGGCCCAGAATGGCGAGGTTAAAAAGCCGACCGGCTCCACTCCGATCAGAGTAAGCATGTGGTTCAAAATGCCAAATGAATCTCCAAAAATCCACTTCCAGGTCAAACCTACTATGATAAAAGAAATCATCGTCGGCCAATAAAATATGGCTCTGAACAAGCCGCGCATTTTAATCTCACGCGCAAGCAGCATCGCAATGCCTAATGCCACTGCATAAATGAGCGGAACAACAATCGCCGCATAAATCCCCGTTCGTCCTATCGTCGACCAAAATTCCTTATCCCCAATAATTTTGATATAGTTGCCGAGTCCATTGAACTTCATTGGATTCAAGCCATCATAAACATGGAAAGAATAATACAAGCCCAATAAAGAGGGAATTACGATAAAAACACCAAATATCAGGAGGTTGGGAAGTATGAACAGATAAGGAGCAATGGCGAGCTTCCTCGTCTGTCCTGCCTGCTTTTTACGGTTTAAACTTTGACCTCCGCTCATCTGCTTGCCCCTTCCATATGAATAAAATGAAAGGGCGGCCTGACAGAAACCGGTCCGCCACCCCTCTATAAATACGATTTGTCGCCTTAGGCTGGCCTACTGGCTTCCAATAGCCTCGTTAATCAGCTTGGCTGTCTTGTCCATTGCTTCCTGAGCAGTTGCTTTATCCGACAGAACGTCAATAATATTATTTTTCAAGTCCGTCGAAATTTTGGAGATAAGCGTCTGTCTGGACCAGTCATTGGCTGCAAGCGGCGAAGTATTTTTGAGTTCATCCGAGAAGACCTCATACATTTCCTTGCCAAACTCATAATCCAGCACAGAGCTGTCCTTGCGCGGACTCATAAACAGTGACTCTTGATTATATTTAGAATTCACTTCTTTGGACGTCAAATAGTTAATAAAGGCTGCTGCCTCCTGCTCATTGCCACTGCCTTTGAAAGCCATAAGGAATTTCCCGCCTGGCACCGAGGAACGTTGTGTTCCTTTCGGCATATAGGTAACTCCCCATTCAAAATCAGTAATGTCCTTGTAATTGCTAATCATCCAGTTGCCAGCCCAGTGGGCAGCTACCGTCCCGGAACGGAACAAATTGTTAGGATTCTCCCCGCCGAGCCATACGGATTCCGGCATGATCCCATCCTTATGAAGCTGCTTAAAGAGCTCCATACTGCGAACTCCGGCTTCACTATTAATCGCTGCTGCGCTGCCATCTTCGGTCACAATGCTTCCGCCGTTCTGATACAGAAGGGTAGACCATCTATGCGGTGTGACATCCCAAACCATGCCATATCTTGCTCCGCCTTTGGCCATAACCTCTTTCAGTGCAGCGATATACTCATCCCACGTCCACACTTCCTCTGGGGAAGTCGGTACTTTGACGCCCGCTTTATCAAATAAGGTTTTGTTATAAATCAGCCCATTCGCTGTTACATCCATCGGGGCAGCGATCAGCTTGTCGTTAATCACATAATAAGGCTTAAGCGAATCAATAAATTGACCCTCGAACTGATCGGCACTTTCCACGTAAGGGGCAAGATCCACTGCCTGATTAGCGAACGATCCCGTATCCGTGATCCGACTCAGAGCAGGCGGCTTGCCGCCAGATATCATCGTTTTCAATTTTGTTTGAAGATCCTTGAAGCCGACTTCAATCAGATTGATTTTGACATTGGTATTGGACTGCTCGTATTCTTTAATAATCCCCTTGATGACTTCTCCTTCGTTCCCATCAGAGAACCACAAGAAATCTAGAGTAGCCTGCTTGGCCCCTCCGGTGCTATCGGTATTGACCGTGCTATTATCGGTATTGCCGCAAGCAGATAGCATAATGAGTGACATAATCAAAACCAGGCTAAAGCTGAGCTTGAAGTTCGTTCTTCGTTTCATACAAACATCTCCTTTGAAATGATTAATGAATTTCGCTTTAGTTAAGCACTTTATTTTTTCGGAATAGCTGTGGCGATGCACCAACATATTGTTTAAAAGCTCTACTAAAATATTCTGGTGTGTTGAAGCCCAGCGTTTCTGATATGGACAAAATCGGCTCATCCGTAGACAGCAGCAGCTTTTTGGCCTCGGCCACCCGTTTTCGTATCACGTAATTGCTCACTGTATATCCCGTCGTCTCTTTAAAAGAATGGCAAATGTAATATTTATTCAAATGAAGCATCTTGGACAGCTCATCCAAAGAAACATTTTCTGTATAATTTTGGTTCAAATAGTTAAGAACCCGGCTCACACTTGTTTGCTTCTGAGTAGAAGATGGAATCTCATTCACCGACTGCTCCATTTTCATTTTCCGGTAGATGCGCAGCAGCAATTGAGTCAGGCTCATCTTGACCATCATTTTATATCCTGTATTTCTGGCTTCCATCTCCTCCT
Organism: Paenibacillus liaoningensis; assembly: GCF_059609455.1. Taxonomy (NCBI): domain Bacteria; kingdom Bacillati; phylum Bacillota; class Bacilli; order Caryophanales; family Paenibacillaceae; genus Paenibacillus; species Paenibacillus liaoningensis. The sequence continues at coordinate 3,056 of NZ_JCAALU010000015.1, read as the reverse complement.
TGATTCCTTTGAAAATGCTTTTGATCTGTTCACGCTCCTCCAAGGACCAGTGCACCAACAATCCATTAGGATGACGAAAGATAGACATCAGATTTTCGAGTTGGCTAACGCTGAGCATGTCCAAAAGCAACAATTCTGTAAAATTGACGAAGCTTCGCTTGTATACGATTTCTCTTGAGGGATTAATCCGGTGCGGCACCGCCCCTCTGAATACAAACATATCCCCAGGCGAAGGCTTATAGATTCGATCTCCGATTAAGAAGGTCGCATCCCCCTGTATAAAATAATGAATTTCATAACCGTTATGAGTATGAATAGGCCATTCATCCTGAAAATTATCCGCTTCTGACCGCACATAAACTTCATTTTCCTCCAAAGCAACATTCGTCGGGGTGTGGATGGATAGCACCAATAACTATCTCCCTTCTATGAATAGAATCAGCAATATTGATCAATAATTAAAAATGATAGCGCTTTATATTGAATTGTATCATAGTCATTTAAATAGAATCAGGACTATATTGCTGTATTGTTGATCAGAATTGTTGAAAATAATAATTAATGATTTCACAAATAAAAAGAAGACCGCATGCACAGCCCAGAGGCTGATCATGCGATCTATTAGGGAATGGTCAAATTTGACAATCCAATATCTGTTATCGTTCATATGGTGTGGATTCATTTTGACTTAAAAACTTCATTAAGTCGTTATTCAACTGTACAATTTCGTTGTTTGCATTACTCGCATAATCCGGCAACATCATATCCTTTACCATGTTCGTCCGTAACCATATCATAAAGAAAAAATCCAAAATCCAATCCGGACATCTAAGCAAAATTTTAATTTTAGACGGATCAAACGTAACACCAGCTTTTTGTACAGCCCTTAAATTCGCTTTCAGCGTGTATGTTATTTGATGTGCCGTTTTTCTGGTTCTAGCTGTTTTGGGGTCAATGATCTTATTATCACTTTTCAAAAAACTAAGCATTGCAATATCCGTTACGGCATGAGTTATTAAATACGCACTTATATCCTTATTTATTTCGTAAGGAAGTTTTGCTATTCTGAATAATCTTGCGAGTTTTTCTATACGTTCTGTCACTGCGCCATTAATTTCTCCGAACCTCGTAGCCGCTAATAACTTTGGTGGAATTCGAGCGTACAATATTCCATCTTTAATCTGTCCCCCAACGCCGGGGAAGCCTGGTAAAAGTCTATCCCCTACAATATCCATCCATGAAGAAAATCCAATTGGATTACTAATCATTGTAACAATATTTTTGCTTTGATTGTCTTTTAGTGCTAACAACGCTGATTCGGATCGATCGTAACGAACTGTAACGAAAATAAAATCATAAACATCATCATTTTCAAGCTCATCAATGACATTTACTTTTATAGATTTGACCGCACCTTTTTCAGTATATTTCAGGCCATTTTCTTTCAATGTATTAAATCGATTAGAACGTGCTAACATAGTAACGTCAAGCCCTGCTTCAATGAATTTAATTGCGTATATGCTCCCTATAACACCTGCACCAAAAATTAAAATTCTATTTTGTTTTACTGACATAAAAATCACCCCTATTTTTTAACCATTTTTTCTTGAATATCAGACAACATGTTGTATGATATAATCATAAATCTTTATGATGCCTTCATCAAACATCAGTTTTTTATGATTTGTCGGATGATATTCTTGTTCCCAATAGGAGACTAAAAAAAATGAAAAAGCAGCCCCAAATAACGGAAAAAACAAGACAAGTGTTTATAGATGTTTTTTGTGAGTTATATAGTCAAAAGCCTATTGAAAAAATCTCGATTCAAGAGATTGCGAATAAATCGGGATATAACCGCAGCACATTTTATCAATACTTTACTGATATTTACGATTTGTTAGACTTTGTTGAAAATGATTTATTGAACTACATAAAAGAAGAATTGGCGAATAATGAGCTTTCTACACATACTGCTGTTCAAAATCCGTTTCATTGCATGGAGAAAAGGGAGTATCTCTCGATTCTCAAAGCCCTCTTGGGCGATTATGGCAGTATTCGTTTTTTAGAACGCTTGAAAAGAGAAATCACCCTTGATAGCTTGGCATTAAACCTTCCGCAAAACAACGCCATAACGCCATACTTGATTGAGTTTCACATATCAACATCACTTTCTTTATTTCGTCTTTGGCTCCAGCGACAAAAGGATTTATCGCCAGAAGAATTTTTCGAGTTAGTGGAAAACCTATATACAAAGGGGGTAGCGCCATATTCTAAAAAATGAATCTACTTAGCCCATTCAATAAAATAACAGAGCAAAACCGCGTCAAAATAGTGGTCAGATCGTAGCGAGCGAGGAAAATTGATAGATGGATGTCTGGTATTCCGCCATTATTAATGATCGTTTCTTCCCTTATGCTTACCAACATACACATCTTTCTTTTATGTTAACCTGTAATACTTACTGTAAAAATCAATTACTTTTTCTCTAGTCATGTAATCATCATTTGTTTTATATTGCTCTATGTATTCCAATATCTCTTTAGCTAATGTCGTATTTAATTCTTTCAAAAAATGAATAGTCTCATTAAGTCCTGCACCCATTAGCAATTCTCCGTCAATATAGCAGCCTGCATCAAAATCTTTCATCTTAGCATTCCAGATTAGGAGAGTGTCCTCGGGATAACCAAAGGTAAAAAGCAAAATACAGAGCGTTTTCAAATACTCATGTTCTTCTGTATTAGAATCATTCGTTTCTTCGATTAGTAACGACCTAATTTCTTGTAAATTTTTTAGCTCTGGTTCTAACCCGAAGCGTTCTAATAAAATATCTTCCCTGTCCATCATAACCCTCCCCCGTATTTAGCCTATATCATTTTTTCTAAATCTTTTATTTCAAGAATCACGGAATGATAGTAATTTCCAACGAATCGTATGCTATCTCTCTTTGGATCGGCTACACTTAGTTGGACAATAAAAATGAGGGCTTGTAGAATAAACCTATCATCCTAAGGAGCGGATCTCTACAATGCCAAAACAACGACGCACGTTTACAGCAG